>JAWWOJ010000186.1:0-3461 GCA_033851885.1 Frankiales bacterium
CGCGGACCCTGCTGGGGGAGCGGCTCAACGACCTGGTGCGTGAGACCTACGCCGGTGTGGACGTCATCTGCTTCTGCGTGACGGCTGACGACAAGCTCGGCCCGGGTGACAGATTCATCGCGGCTGAACTCGCCCAGGTGCGCACGCCGGTGATCGCGGTCGTGACGAAGACCGACAAGGTCGGCAAGCAGCAGGTGGGGGAGCAGCTGCTCGCCGTCTCGCAGCTGCACGACTGGGAGGACGTCGTCCCGACGTCGGCCGTCGACGGGTTCCAGGTCGAGTACCTCGCCGACCTGCTGGTGTCGAAGCTGCCCGAGGGTCCCGCGCTGTACCCGGACGGCGAGCTCACCGACGAGCCCGAGCAGGTGCTCGCCGCCGAGATGATCCGCGAGGCCGTGCTCGAGGGTGTACGTGACGAGCTGCCCCATTCGATCGCCGTCACGATCGAGGAGATGCTGCCCCGCGACGGCCGGCCGGCCGACCGGCCGCTGCTCGACGTCTACGCGCTCATCCACGTGGAGCGTGACTCGCAGAAGGCGATCGTGCTGGGCAAGGGGGGCACCCGGTTGCGTGACGTCGGGACGACCGCGCGCAAGCAGATCGAGACGCTGCTGGGAACCCCGATCTACCTCGACCTCCGCGTCACCGTCGCCAAGGACTGGCAGCGCGATCCCAAGCAGCTCAAGAAGCTCGGCTTCTGATCTGTACCTGGGGCAGGATTGCCGCATGTGCCGTCTGGTGGGGTGGGTAAGCCGGACCCCGACGTCCCTCGCGGACCTGATCGGCGAGGACGGGTTGGCGGAGCTCACCACGCTGTCGCACCAGCACTCGGACGGATGGGGGATCGCGTGGTGGGAAGGCGGAGAGCTTCGTTCGCAGACGTCGCATCTGCCGGCGCACTCTTCGCCGGACTACGCCGCTGCCGCGCGCGAGGTACGCAGCGATGCCGGGCTGCTCCACCTGCGCTGGGCCACCCATGGGATAGCCATCGCCCCGGCGAACACGCACCCGTTCCTCGTGGACGACTGGGCCTTCGGGCACAACGGGGCGGTGCGCCCGGCCGAGGGCCTGTTGTCGCTGCTGTCGCGGCACGAGATCGATGACCTGAGGGGTGACACTGACAGCGAACGGCTGCTGCACGTCCTGCTTGCCCGCGTCCGTGCGCACGGCCTCGACGAAGGGCTTCGCAGGATGGTCGAGGACGTCTGTCGCGACCTGACTCCGAGCAGCCTCAACGCGCTGCTGCTGGGCCGCGACGAGCTGACGGCCGTCTGCTGCCACGGGTCGGATTCCGAAGGGGACGGGCCGGCCGTCGAGGGACCACCGGAAGACCAGCCGGGCTACTTCGACCTGCGCTGGCGGCAGCAGGACGGCGCCGTCGTCGTGGCGTCTCAGCCTCTGGGGTCCGCGCAGTGGCGCCGCCTGCAGAACGGGACCGCGCTGGTCGTGCGTCGGGGGAGTGCGCAACCCCGAACGGTGCTGATCGGGGGCTACCCGGCGGACGCCCTGGAGCGCGAACGGTCCCGTCGAAAGGGGTCGGTGACACCCGGCGCGCCGTAACGGCCTGGAAACGCAAAGCCTGCATGCTCGTGCGATGACGACCGCGGTCTCGACGGCACGGGTGCGCGTAGGGTGCGACTTCTCGTTCGACGTGCCCGCCTCGGCCGCTGCGGTGTTCCAGGTGGAACCGCACAACGAGCCCCGGCAGCAGGTCGTCGAGCAGTCGCTGTCCTTCGTACCGGAGGGCGCGCACACGACATACGTAGACACCTTTGGCAACTCGTGCACGCGGCTGCACGTGTCGCCCGGACCGTTCACCTTCCACTACGACGCGACGTTCGACGTGCCGCGCATCCCCGACGACACCGGACTTGACGCGCCGGAGGTCCCCGTCGACGACGTGCCGTCCGACGTCCTTCTCTACCTGCTGCCCAGTCGCTTCTGCCTCCCCGACGTGCTCGCCGACGAGGCGTGGGAGCGGTTCGGCAGCCTGGCTCCCGGCTGGAGCCGGGTCCAGGCGGTCGTCGACAACGTCCAGGGCCACCTCGTGTTCGGCTACGGGACCAGCTCGCCGACGTATACCGCGGTGGACGCCTTCGCCGCCGGCAAAGGCGTGTGCCGGGACTTTGCGCACCTCGCAATCAGCTTCTGCCGAGCGCTCAACATCCCCGCCCGCTACGTCTTCGGCTACCTCCCCGACATCGATGTGCCGATCGACCCCGCACCGATGGACTTCGCGGCCTGGATCGAGGTCTGGCTCGGCGGTCGCTGGTGGACCTTCGATCCGCGCAACAACCAGCAACGCACCGGTCGGGTCGTCATCGGTCGCGGCCGCGACGCGGTCGACGTCGCCATGGTGACGACCTACGGAGCCGCAACGCTCAACAGCATGACCGTCTGGGCCGACGAGGTGCTCACATGAACGCCGAGCGGGGGACTGCTTCGGCCGCGCTTCTGGAGGTCGAGGGCACGGTCCGCTACCGCCTGCGCCAGTCGTTCACCTATCAGTACGACGGACCCGCGCGGGACCTGGTGCACCGCCTCGTGGTCGTGCCGCCAGCGGTTCATGGAGACCAGCGGTTGTACTCCGGGACCGTGGCGGTCTCCGATCCGAAGGCCGACATCCGCTGGGACGACGACGAGTTCGGTAACCGGCACTGCGTCGTACGGCTCGAAGAGGTTCCGGCGCGACTGGAGATGGTCGTCGCGGTGGTGGTCGACCGCGGGGGGGCGCTGCTGCCGTCGAGACAACCCGCAGTCGTATCGGCGCGATTCCGCCGGCCCAGCGCCCTGACGGTGGCGGACGGCGCGATCGCATCCCTGGCGCGGCAGCACGCCGTGCCGGGAGACGTCCTCGCGACGAGCGACGCGTTCTGCGCACTCGTGCGGGAACGCATCACGTACGGCTTCGGTGCCACCGACGTCACCACGACGGCCGCGCGGGCGCTTGCCGTCGGAACCGGTGTCTGCCAGGACCAGGCCCACCTCATGCTTGCGCTGTGTCGCTCGGTCGGGATCGCGGCACGCTACGTGTCAGGCCATCTCGTCGGCCAGGGCGGCACCCACGCCTGGGCCGAAGTGCTTCTCCCTGGGCGCGCTGTGGCCTTTGACCCGTGCCACGCCCGACGAGCCGACAGTCGCTACGTCACCGTCGCCGTCGGACGCGACTACCGCGACGTGCCACCCACATCCGGCAGCTACGTCGGGTCGGCCGTCGGTCAGCTCACGACCTCGAGGTTGCTGGGGTCCGAGCCCCTCGCTGCATGAGTGTGGGCTCGGTGCCAACCGTTGACTACTCGCCAGGCTTGACACTCGTTGTGCCGTTCCTTTCAACGACGATCTCTGGGTTGAGTGTGCAGCACTTCCCGGGGCGAACCGTGGCCCGCTTCGTGAGGATTCGGGTAGGCGCGAGGTGGCCGGGTGAGCTGATGGTGATGACGAGCGCGGTCGGGGTTTCGACC
>JAWWOJ010000191.1:0-6758 GCA_033851885.1 Frankiales bacterium
ACCTGCACCTTGTCGTCGAGGTAGTTGAACTGCCAGTTCCACTGGAACCCGACGACCCCGATGCGGACGTCCGGGTTCTTCGTGAGCTTGTTGACCTTGTTCTCCCCCACCGCCGTGTAGAAGAACAGCACGGCGATGATGACGAACGGCACGATCGTGTACAGCACCTCGATGGGGAGGTTGTACCGGATCTGCGGCGGCAGCTCCTCGGACTTCTTGCGGTCGCGGAGCACCGTCACCGCGATCAGCAGGTACATGCCGAAGCCCACCGCAGCAGCCGCTGCCGTGGTGCCGAGCCAGATGTCGTACATCGTCTTGCCCTCAGCCGTGACCGGCTTGGGCCAGCCCAGACCGAAGCTGTTCTCGTAGGCCTCGCGCCCCGTGCAGCCGCTCGTGAGCAGTGCGGTGGCGCCGGCGGCCAGCGCAAGCCGGACCGCCCTCGAGGAACGGGTTCTCAAGCGATGGAGCCCTTCGTGCGGGACGTGTTGTCTAGAGCGCTGGCGAGGCTATCGCAGAGCGCTCCGCGCCTCCTGCCGAGGGGGGCGTGTCTAGGGTTCGTTCATGGTCAGCTTCGACGCGGCGTCGGGACTCCCGCTGCACCCGCTCGCGCGGGAGGCGTGGCTGGCGGCGCTGGACGACGGCTGGGCGGACCCGGCGCGGCTGTACGGCAGCGCCCGGCGGGCCCGCCAACTGCTCGACGGCGCGCTCGCCTCGATGGCCGCCCAGCTCGGGTGCCGGGTCGACGAGCTGCACCTGGCCCCCAACGGCACCCAGGCCCTGTACGGCGCGGTGCGCGGCATCCGGGCGGCCCGGGCCCGCGCGGGGAGCCACGTCGTCCACAGCGCCATCGAGCACTCGGCCGCGCTGCACGCCTGCGGTGAGGGTCCGGCGACCTCCGTACCCGTCGACCTGCTCGGCCGCGTGTCGCTGGACGCTTTCGAGGCTGCCGTCCAGCCGGACACCGTCCTCGCCTGCCTCATCGCCGCGTCGCACGAGGTCGGCACCGTGCAACCGCGCGTCGACGTCCCCGTCCCGGTGCTCGTCGACGCCGCTCAGGCGATCGGCCGGACGCCGCTGCCGTCCTGGGACCTGCTCGCCGGGTCCGCACGCAAGTGGGGCGGCCCGTCGCTGGGCCTGCTCGCGGTGCGGACCGGTGTGCGCTGGGTCTCGCCGTGGCCGGAGGAGGGCGGTTTCCCGGGATCGCTCGACCTGCCCGCGGTGCTGGCGGCCGCGGTGGCCCTGGAGGCGGTCTCGCTCGAACGGGTCGCTGAGGACGCCCGGCTCCGCCCGCTGGTCGGCCGGATCCGGGCAGCAGCGGGAGCGATCGAGGACGTCGAGGTGGTCGGCGACCCGGACGAACGGCTCCCGCACCTGGTGACCTTCTCGGTGCTCTACGTCGACGGTGAGTCGCTCGTCACGGCGCTGGACGCCGAGGGGTTCGAGGTGTCCAGCGGCTCCTCGTGCACCTCGTCAGTGCTCGAGCCGTCGCACGTGCTGGTCGCGATGGGCGTCTCGACGCACGGGTCGGTCCGCGTCTCGCTCTCGCGCTGGGTCACCGAGGACGATGTGGACCGGTTCTGCCAGGTGCTGCCGCAGGTCGTGGCGAGGCTGCGCGGGTGATCCTCGACTGCCTCGGCCAGAAGTGCCCGCTGCCGATCATCGAGCTGGCCCGCGCCTTCCCCTCCGTGGCCGTCGGCGACACGGTCACGGTGCTCGCCGACGATCCCGCCGCCGAGCCCGACCTCAAGGCCTGGTGCCGCCTGCGCGGCCAGTCCTACGAGGGCCGCTCCGGGGACGCCTTCCTGATCCGCCGCCTCACCTGACCGCCGTGGATGTGGACATGTGGGCTGCGTCAGGGCCCCTGGGCCAGCCCATATGTCCACATCCACGCCCGGGCTCAGCTCGTGAAGGGCGCGACCTCAGCAGCGGCGTCGGGGCCGAAGGCCTTCTCGAAGCGGGCCAGGAAGTCGGTCAGCACGTAGTCCTGCGGCCCGACCGTCTCGACCACATGGGTGGCGAGCAGCGAGCCGACCTGGGCGGCCCGCTCGAGGCCGAGGCCCCACGAGGTCGCCGTCAGGAAGCCGGCCCGGAAGGCATCGCCGGTGCCCGTCGGGTCGACGACCACGTTCGCCTCCGCGATCCCCACCAAGATGTCGTCGAAGCCCTTGCGGCTGATGACGGAGCCCTTGGCCCCGTGGGTCGTCACACGGACCTGCACCAGGTCGAGGATCTCGGCGTCCGACCAGCCGGTCTTCTCGGCCACGAGGCCCGCTTCGTACTCGTTGGTGAACAGGTAGGCGGCGCCCTCGACCAGCTGCTTGATCGCGTCGCCGTCGAGGAACGTCAGCGTCTGCGACGGGTCGGCCGCGAAGGCGATGCCGCGGGCACGGCACTCGGAGGTGTGCCGGAGCATCGCGCCCGGGTCGTTGGGGCTGACGAGGACGAGGTCGACGTCGACGTCGTCCAGCGAGATGTCGGCCGCCTCGGCCATCGCGCCCGGGTAGAAGGAGCCGATCTGGTTCTGCGCCTGGTCGGTCACGACGGTGAAGCGGGGGCTCGACAGGGCGGTAGACACCCGTACCCCGGAGGTGTCGACGCCGACATCCTGCAGCTGCTGCACGTAGTCGCCGGCGTCCTTGCCGACCGAGCCGATCAGCTGCGGCCGGTAGCCGAGGGAGGCCATCCCGAACGCGATGTTGGCCCCCGTGCCGCCCTTGCGGACCTCGAGGGAGTCGGCCAGGAACACCACCGAAAGGTTCGCGAGCTGGTCCGGCAGCAGCTGCTCGGAGAACAACCCGGCGAAGGTCATGAGGTGGTCGGTGGCGATGGACCCGGTGACGGCGATGCGCATCGCACCAGCCTAGTGAGCCGACACACATCACTACTCGTGAGTAGGCTTTGGGTACCCGCCGGTAACTGCTTACGGTCGAAGGCATGGCCCACCACGTACCCGTTCCGTCCGAGAGCGAGCCGAACTCGATCCTCGATCTGGTGAACGACTGCCGCGAGGTCGCCAACGTGCTCGGCCACTCCGTCATCGACCTCACCCAGACCGTGGTCAAGATCCCCCTCAGCCGGCTCCCCCTCGACCGTCTGCCGTTCAGCTTCGGCGCGATGCCCGCCGAGATCACCGACGACCTGCTCGTCACCGTCGCCGGGATGGACGACTACTAGGAACCATCCACGCGCCCGCTGCGTCCCACCCGCATGCGAGCCAAGACCTGGGCCCCGATCGCGACGTTCGTCGCCGTCGCCGCTGTCGGCGGCACGGCGGCCCTCCTGCAGGGCGGCGGCAGCCCCCACGGCCCAAGGGTGCTGCGGCTCAGCGCGGTCGCCCAGAGCGCCGCGGCCGGCAACAGCGACTACCAGCTCGACATCACGTTGTCGGACGCCAAGCCCGCCGACATGCGGGCCTACACCCTCACCGCCGGCCCCGCCGACAAGGGCCTCGTCACGCGGCTCGCCCAGGCCCTCAAGGCGGGCGTCCCGGTGCGCGCGGCCGACGGCTGGCGGGCCGACGGCCTGCTCGTCTCCGGCAAGAGCGGCCAGAGCTGGTACCGGTCGGAGTGCGCCGCTCCAGACCTGCCGGTGAGCTCTGACGGCTCGCCCGCAACCGGCTGTGCCATCGCGACCCCCGGCACGATCTCCTCCGGGATCAGCGGGTCTGGCACGGCTGTCGCACCTCCGCCGGCGGGCACTCCGGTCAGCCCGCAGCCTGCGCCCGCCCCGATCTCGCGCCAGACCGTAAAGGACGGCGCCCGTGAGGTTCTGCACATCGTCGGCCTCGACGTCAACAGCGCCACGATCGACACCAGCCCGTACGGCGGCAGCGCCACCATCGACGGCCGGGCCGTCGGCCTCAGCACCCGCGTGGACGTCGACCGGCAGGGCCGCATCACCTCCGCGAGCGGCTGGCTCGGCACGGAGTCGCCGGGCGACAGCTATCCGCTGATCTCAGCGAAGGCTGCCTTCGACGAGCTCCCGATGCTCGCCCGCCCGGAGGTCTGCCAGATCGCCCCCGACGGCAAGGGCTGCCTGCCACCGGCACCGACCAGGATCGTCGGCGCCGCGCTCGGCCTGTCGCTGCAGCAGACGACTGACGGAGGCGTCGTCCTGGTGCCGTCGTGGCTGTTCGCGCTCAAGGGCGGCGGCTACGTCACGGCCGTTGCCGTCGAGAAGCAGTACCGCGCCAGCCCGACCCCCAGCGCGCCGGAGCCCAAGCGCGCTCAGTAGTCCTAGTGGAAGGACTCGCCGCAGGCGCAGGAGCCGCCGGCGTTGGGGTTGTCGATCGTGAAGCCCTGCTTCTCGATGGTGTCGACGAAGTCGATGGTGGCGCCCGCGAGGTAGGGGACGCTCATCCGGTCGACGATCACCTTGACGCCGGCGCCGTACTCCTGGGTGACGTCGCCGTCGAGGGCGCGCTCGTCGAAGAACAGCTGGTAGCGCAGGCCGCTGCAGCCACCTGGCTGCACCGCGACGCGCAGCGCGAGGTCGTCGCGGCCCTCCTGCGCAAGCAGGCTGGCCACCTTCTCGGCGGCCGGGTCGGTCAGGACCACACCGGTGGTGGTCGTGGTCTCAGCGGTCGTCTCGCTCATGGGGCTGCCTCTCAGACGGGATCACGCTGCACAACACCCTCAGGTGCGGTGCTGTTCCATTGTCACACGGACCAGGCCCGCGCAACGGTCGACGCCACCGTGGTGAGCGCCTCAGCCGGATCGGCGAGCGCGGCCTCCAGCCCCACCTCGTCGGTCAGGCTGTACGCCGCCTCGACCCCCGCAGCCGCGGCCTCGCGCCGACCCACACTCGTGCGGCCGGCCACCACGATGCACGGAACGCCCTCCTCGGCACCCGCCGCGGCCACGCCTGCAACGACCTTGCCGCGCAACGACTGCCAGTCGAACGAACCCTCACCGGTGATCACCAGGTCGGCGCCGACGAGGGCCTGGGCAAGCCCGACGGCCTCCGCCACGACCTGGACGCCGCTGACCCGGGTGCCCCCGGCCGCGAGGACCGCAAACCCGAGGCCGCCGGCGGCACCTGCGCCGGGGAGGTCGCGCGCGGGACCAAGGTGCGCCTCGACCAGGTCGGCCCAGTGCGCCAGGGCAGCTTCGAGCGCGTCGAGGTCGCGACCGCCCTTCTGGGCGGCGAAGACCCGGGTCGCGCCCTGCTCGCCCAGCAGCGGGTTGTCGACGTCGGTCGCCGCGACCAGCTGCACGTCCAGCGGCGTGCCGACGAGCCGCACCGCGTCGGCCAGCGGCAGGCACCCGGGCGGCAGCCGTTCGCCGTCGGCCCCCTCCCGCCGTACTCCTAGCGCGGCCAGGAAGCCCGCACCGCCGTCGTTGGTGGCCGAGCCGCCGAGGCCGACGAAGACCCGAGCCGCACCGGCTTCGCTGGCGGCGCGGACCAGCTGGCCGACGCCGTAGGTCGTCGTCACCGCCGGGTCCCGGTCCTCCTCGGCAAGCAGGTGGAGGCCGCAGGCCTGCGCCGACTCCACATAGGCGGTGCCGCCGTCCAGCCGAAAGGACGCCAGCGTCGGGCGGACGAGGGGGTCCTCGACGAGGACGGTCACGAGGTCACCAGGCAGCACGTCGAGAAACCCGGGACCGCCGTCGGCCATCGGCAGCAGGACCAGGTCGTCGTCAGGGCGGGCCTGCCGCCACCCCTGGGCCAGCGCGGCGGCGGCGTCCGAGGCGCCGATCGTCCCGGTGAAGCAGTCCGGGGCGATCACGACGCGCACCGCGCGAGTCAACCCCAGGGGAAGCAACCCGGGAGCACGGGGGTTATCGTCCGTACGACGACAAGAAGGGTCGACGAGATGACTGAGCTGATGGCGGGTGTGGAGCACACGCCCCTCGCGCTGCTCATGCTGGGCCGCCAGAGCGACCGGGACAGCGAGCGCGGCGTCGACTGCCCGGGTGAGCTGCCGCCGGCCTCGGACCCGTCGCTCGTCGAACGCGCCCGCGCCGCGAAGACCGCGCTCGGCGACCAGGTCTTCGTGCTCGGGCACCACTACCAGCGCGACGAGGTCATCGAGTTCGCCGACGTGACCGGCGACAGCTTCCGGCTGGCGCAGCAGGCCGCGGCCCGCCCCGACGCGCCCTACCTCGTCTTCTGCGGCGTGCACTTCA
Organism: Frankiales bacterium; assembly: GCA_033851885.1. GTDB lineage: Bacteria > Actinomycetota > Actinomycetes > Mycobacteriales > SCTD01 > RYN-111. The sequence continues at coordinate 6,129 of JAWWOJ010000191.1, forward strand.
TGGCCGAGTCGGCCGACATCCTGACCGGGCCCGGCCAGCACGTCGTGCTGCCGGACCTGGCCGCCGGCTGCTCGATGGCGGACATGGCCTCCTTCCAGCAGGTCGAGGACTGCTGGGAGCAGCTCGGCTCCATCGGGCTCGACACCGTGACGGTGCCGGTGTCCTACATGAACTCCAGCGCCGCCAGCAAGGGCTTCACCGGCCGGCACGGCGGCACGATCTGCACCAGCTCCAACGCCAAGCGGGCCCTCGAGTGGGCCTTCACCAAGGGCGAGAAGGTGCTCTTCCTGCCCGACCAGCACCTCGGCCGCAACACCGCGGTCCGCGAGCTGGGGCTGTCGCTCGGCGACTGCGTGGTCTGGAACCCGCGGCTGCCCCTGGGCGGCAACACCGCCGAGGCGCTGGCAGCGGCCACGATGATCCTCTGGAAGGGCCACTGCTCCGTGCACGGGCGCTTCACCAAGGAGTCCGTCGACGACGTGCGTGCCCGGGTGCCCGGGGTGCAGGTGCTCGTGCACCCGGAGTGCCAGTACGAGGTCGTCGAGGCCGCCGACCTCGTGGGCTCCACCGAGCGGATCATCACCCTCGTCGAGGAGTCGCCGGCCGGTACGGCGTGGGCCATCGGCACGG
>JAWWOJ010000193.1:0-3463 GCA_033851885.1 Frankiales bacterium
GCCCTCGGCGCGGCGCTGTGGGCCCGGGGCGAGCTGCGCAACGCCGCGGTGGTCCTGGGCGCCGGCGACCGGCTCCGCCAGCGCACCGGTCAGGGACATGGGCGCAGCGCCGTCGCAGAACTCGCCGAGGCCTCGCCAGGCTGGGACGAGGGCCGCCTCCTCCGCCCCGAGGAGGTACTCGCGCTGCTGTCGGTCAACCGGACGCCGACGGGACGCCCGACGGCCGGCTGGACCAGCCTGACCCCGAGCGAGCGCCAGGTCGTCGAGCTGGCCGTCGAGGGGCTTACCAATCCGCGGATCGCGCAGAAGCTGTTCCTGTCGACGAACACCGTGAAGACCCACCTGCAGCGGGCCTACCGCAAGCTCGGGATCACGAGCAGGGCGGAGCTCAGCCAGGTACGACGTTGACGAGCCTCGGCGGCCGGACGATGACGGCCCGCGGCTGCTTGCCCCCCAGGTACTCCTGCACCTTGGGTGATGCCAGGGCCAGCGCCCTCAACTCGTCCTCGGCGATGTCCGGCGACACCTCCAGCTTGTCGCGCACCTTGCCCGCGACCTGCACGACACAAGTGACGGCGTCGTCGACGAGCAGCGCCGGGTCGGCGGTCGGCCAGCTGCTGTCGTGGACCGAGTCGCCCGCCTCCACGTCGTGTCCCAGCCGCGACCAGACCTCCTCGGCTGTGTACGGGGCGTAGGTGCTCAGCATGATGGCCAGCGCGGTCACACCGTCGCGCAGCGACCCCGCCGGCTTGCCGCCGTCGGCAGCGGTGTCTGCCGATCTGCGCAGGGCATTGACCAGCTCGTGGAAGCGCGCGATGGCCACGTTGAGCCGGTGCGCCTCGATCAGCCGGGTCACGTCGTCAACGGCCTTGGCGACCACCTTGTCGACCACCACGTCGCGGTCGTCGCCGGCCAGCGCAACGACGTCGTCCGTGACGCGCAGCACCCGGTTGAGCCACTTCAAGGTGCCGCCTGGGCTCATCGTCGCCCAGTCGATGTCGTCCTCGGGCGGACCCGCCCCGATGATCGTCAGGCGGACCGCGTCGACGCCGTACTGCGACAGCTGGCTGCCCAGGTCGACGCCGTTGCCCAGCGACTTGCTCATCGCCTTGCCCTGGTTGATGACCTGACCCTGGTTCATCAGCGACGCGAACGGCTCGACGAAGTCGAGCATCCCCATGTCGTGCAGCACCTTGGTGAAGAAGCGGCTGTAGAGCAGGTGCAGGATCGCGTGCTCGACCCCTCCTACGTACTGGTCGACCGGCAGCCACTCGCGGACCTTGTCGATGTCGAACGGCCCGTCCTCGTAGCTCGGCGACGGGTAGCGCAGGTAGTACCAGCTCGAGTCGACGAAGGTGTCCATCGTGTCGGTGTCGCGGGTCGCGGGACCCCCGCACGTGGGGCACGTCGTGTTGACCCATGCCACGTTCGAGGCCAGCGGCGACTGGCCCTGCGGCCGCAGGTCGGCGCCTTTCATGTCCGCGGGCAGCCGCACCGGCAGCTGGTCGTCCGGGACCGCGACCTCACCGTGCACCGGGCAGTGCACGACCGGGATGGGTGTCCCCCAGAAGCGCTGCCGCGAGAGCAGCCAGTCGCGCAGCCGGTAATTGACAGCCTGCTCGCCCGTACCCCGTGCGGCCAGGATCTCGATGGCCTGCTCGATCGCCTCGGCCTTGCGCAGACCGTCGAGCGGACCGCTGTTGACCAGCGCGCCGTCCCCAGCCGTCGCGACGCCCGTGACCGCCGGGTCCTCCTCGCCGGTGTCGACGACGACCCGCACCGGCAGGTCGAAGGTCTTCGCGAAGTCCAGGTCGCGCTGGTCATGGGCCGGCACGGCCATGATGGCTCCGGTGCCGTAGTCGGCCAGCACGTAGTCGGCCGCGAAGACGGGCAGCTGCTCGCCGTTCAGCGGGTTGGTCGCGGTGACGCCCAGGGACACACCCGTCTTCGGTCGCTCCGTCGACTGACGGTCGATGTCTGACAGCTTGCGGGTAGCCGTTCGATAGGCCTCGAACGCCGGGCGCTGCTCGGGCGCCACCAGCTCGTCGGCCAGTGCCGCGTCAGCCGCGACCACGAAGAAGGTCGCGCCGTACAGGGTGTCCGGCCGGGTCGTGAAGACGCTGACCTTGCGGTCCCCAACGGCGAAGTCGACGTGCGCGCCGGTGCTGCGGCCGATCCAGTTCTTCTGCATCAGCAGCACGCGGTCGGGCCATGTGCCCTCCAGCTGCTGCATGTCGTCCAGCAGGCGGTCGGCGTAGTCGGTGATCTTGAAGTACCACTGCGTCAGCTCGCGCTTGGTGACCTCCGCGCCGCAGCGCTCGCACTTGCCCGCGACGACCTGCTCGTTGGCCAGCACGGTCTGGTCGTTGGGGCACCAATTGACGGCGCTGTTCTTGCGGTACGCCAGCCCACGCTCCATGAAGCGCAGGAACAGCCACTGCGTCCAGCGGTAGTAGTCCGGGTCACTGGTGTGCAGCCGGGTCGACCAGTCGAAGCTGATGCCGTAGCGCCTGAAGGACTCGGCCTGCACGTCGATGTTCGCGTAGGTCCATTGCGCCGGGTGCTCGCCACGCTTGATGGCGGCGTTCTCCGCCGGCAGGCCGAAGGAGTCCCAGCCGGTCGGGTGCAGCACGTCGTACCCCCGCCGCATCCAGAACCGCGCGACGACGTCAGCGATCGCCCACGCCTCGGCGTGGCCCATGTGCAGGTCGCCGCTGGGGTAAGGGAACATGTCGAGCACGTAGCGCTTCTCGGCGCCGGCACGACGGCCGGCCCGGTTGAGGTCGAGGCGATCCCAGACCGGCAGCCAACGGTCCTGCACCGCGTGCGGGTCGTAGCCCTCGTCCAGGCTGGCGTCGGTGGCCATGTCGTTCCCTTCCTGCTCCAGGCAAAAGAAAAGCCCCCGTGGGTCACGAGGGCGCCGCGCTGAGACTGGTGTGCAGTCAGCGCGGCTCGGGAAGGAGCAGCTCCTGCGGGTGCATGCGCCACATCTTACGCGCAGAGCTCTGACCCGCAGCGAATAAGGTGGTCGAGTGACGACGGAGCTCGAGGAGACCAGGCCGGTCACCCCGCACGAGGTCTCCCCCTGGCGCCTCGCCGGCCTCCGGGCCCGCCAGCGCCGCCGCCGGCTGCTGCTGGTGGTCGTCGTGGCCTTCACGCTCTCGGTGGCCATCGCCGGTGTCCCGACCGGTCGCGAGTGGCTGACCTTCTGGATGTTGCTGACCCTGTTCGCGGCGTGCGGCGGCGAGTGGGGCGTGTGGCGTCGCGCGGTCGTCCGCGACTGGTTGCCGCTGCTCGCGGTCCTGTTCGCCTACGACCTGCTCCGAGGCGTCGCCAACGAGATCGGTGGCCGCCTGTTCGGCCTCCCGGTGCTGCGGGCCAACCCGACCAACCAGGTCAGCGCGGTGCGGGCCCATCTCTGGCCACCGATCGACTTCGACCGCACGCTGTTCGGCGGGCACGT
>JAWWOJ010000195.1:0-7136 GCA_033851885.1 Frankiales bacterium
ACCTGCACCGTGCCGCTCTGCGGGTCGACCGTGACGTTGGCGCCCTTGATGTCCTTGCCGTAGACCTTGGCGGCCTCCAGGTGGTACTTGGTGTAGCCGTCCTTGTCGCAGGCCACGATCTCCTTGCTCGGGATCGGGATGGCACCGCCGGCGCGCACCTTCGGATCGCCGCAGTTGAGCGCGTCGTAGCTCGCGGCGGTGTAGGCGATGCCGCTCAGCATCTCGGGCGCGGCGGAGCTGCTCGGGGTCGGGGTCGGGGTCGGGGTCGGCGAGGGGGACGGCGCCAGGGCGGCGCTGATCGGCCGCTTGTTGGTCGTGCTGCTCGGCTTGGGCGTGACGATGCTCGCCGAGCTGGGGGTCGTGCTGGCCTTGGGCGTTGCCGACGGCGTGGCGGTCTGCAGCAGCTGCTGCGGGTACTGCGTCACGGGCAGCGCCGTGCAACCGTTCCCTGCCTGGATGCTCTGGCAGGCGACCACCCGCCGGAACTCCATCTGCGCGGCCTGGGTGACCTTGTCGATGCTGGCCCGGTTGCCGCCGGGGACCGAGATCTCGATCGTGTTGCCCTGGATGGCAATCTCGGCCTCGGACACGCCGTTGGCGTCGACGCGCTGCCGCAGGATGGCGACCGCGGACGACAGCTGGTCCTGGCTCGGCGGCTTGCCGTTGGCGCTCTTCGGCGTCAGCGTCACCTGCGCGCCGCCGCGCAGGTCGAGACCGAGCTTCGGCTTCAGCCACGCTCCCCCCTTGCCCGCGAAGATCACCGCGGCGTAGAGCGCCGCGAACAGCAGCAGCAGGGTGAGGAAGTAGCGACCGACGTGCAACTGGCCACGTGAGGGGCCGGGACGTGCCACGAGGAGCGATCTCCTGTCTCAGGCGGGCGCCCCTTCAGGGCGCTCGCAGCGCGCGTGCAGGCAGCGGAAGGTCCGTCACTGGGCTCCCCGCTGCGCTTCGGGCGAGTCTAAGGGCTGACTGCTCCGGAGGAACGCTCCCGTGCTGCCTGAGGTTCCGGGTCAGGCGCTGTCGAGGTCCAGCGGGAGCACGTCCACGGGTCCCGGCGGCCGCAGCCCGAGGTGCCGCCACGCGGCCGGCGTCGCGACCCGCCCACGGGGCGTGCGGGCCACCAGGCCACTGCGTACGAGGAACGGCTCGCAGACCTCCTCGACCGTCTCCGGCTCCTCGGCGACCGCCACCGCGAGCGTGGACAGCCCCACCGGGCCGCCGTTGAAGCGCCGCACCAAGGCGTCCAGGACAGCCTTGTCGAGCCGGTCGAGCCCGAGCTCGTCGACGTCGTAGACGGCCAGCGCCGCCCTGGCCGTCGGCTGGTCCACCGTCCCGTCGCTGCGGACCTCGGCGTAGTCGCGCACCCGGCGCAGCAACCGGTTGGCGATGCGGGGCGTGCCGCGGGAGCGGCCCGCGATCTCCGCCGACCCCTCCGCGTCGAGCCGCACGGCGAGCAGCCCCGCGGAGCGGTGCAGCACCCGCTGCAGCTCCTCGGTGGAGTAGGGCTCCATGTGCGCCGTGAACCCGAACCGGTCGCGCAGCGGCCCGGTCAGCAGGCCCGACCGGGTGGTGGCCCCGACGAGCGTGAACGGCGCGACCTCGAGCGGGATGGCGGTAGCACCCGGACCCTTGCCGACGATCACGTCGACCCGGAAGTCCTCCATCGCGACATAGAGCAGCTCCTCGGCGGGCCGCGAGATCCGGTGGATCTCGTCGATGAACAGCACCTCGCCCTCGGCGAGCTGGCTCACGATCGCCGCCAGGTCGCCGGCCCGCTCCAGCGCCGGCCCGCTGGTGATGCGGATGCCGGTGCCGAGCTCGGCGGCGATGATCAGGGCGAGGCTGGTCTTGCCCAGGCCGGGCGCGCCCGACAGCAGCACGTGGTCGGGCGGGCGCTGCCGGCGGATCGCGCTCTCGAGCACCAGCGACAGCTGCTCGCGGACCCGCTCCTGGCCGACGAACTCCTCGAGCCGCTTCGGGCGCAGCGCGGCTTCCTGGAGCCGCTCGGTCTCGGTGGCGTCCGGCCGGGCCAGGCTCAGCCGCGCGAGCTCCGCCGCCTCGTCCTGTTCGCTCATCTGCTCTTCCCCAGCATCTGAAGGGCTTCTCGCAGCAACGACGGTACGTCGGGATCGCTCGCGTTCGGGTGCGCCGCCGACAGTTTGACCACGACCTCATCGGCCTGTGAGGAGCTCCAGCCGAGGCCGACGAGGGCCTCGGTGAGGGTGTCCCGCCAGGCGACCGGCCCGGACCCGCTCGTGACGTGTGCCATGCCGAGCTTGTCGCGGAGCTCCAGCACCATGCGCTCGGCGCCCTTCTTGCCGATGCCCGACACGAGGGTCAGGGTCGCGAGGTCGTTGGTCGCGATCGCGCGCCGCACCGCGTCGGGCGTCAGGGTCGTGAGGACGGCCTGGGCGACCTTGGGGCCGATGCCGCTGGCCGTCTGCAGCACTTCGAACAGCTCGCGCTCGTCGTCGGTCTCGAAGCCGTAGAGCGTGAGGGAGTCCTCGCGCACGACGAGCGTGGTCGCGAGGAACGCCTCGTCGCCGGTGCGCAGCCGGGCCTTGGTGCCGGGGGTCGTCTGGACCGCGAGGCCGACGCCTCCCACCGACACCACGACCCCTCCGGTCGTGTGTCCTGTGACCCGCCCCGTCAGGCTGGCGATCATCGGCGGAGTGCCAGCGCCGGGGCCCGCCAGGCGTGGCAGATCGCCAACGCGAGGGCGTCCGCGGCGTCGGCCGGCTTGGGCAGCTCGGCGAGCCGCAGGATCCGGCTCACCATCAGCCCGACCTGCGCCTTGTCGGCGCGGCCGGAGCCCGTCACCGCGGCCTTGACCTCGCTGGGCGTGTGGAGGGTGACGGGGATGCCGCGGCGGGCGGCGGCGGTGATGGCGACCGCCCCGGCCTGCGCGGTGCCCATGACGGTGCGCACGTTGTGCTGCGCGAAGACCCGCTCGACCGCCACCGCGTCCGGCTCGTGCAGGTCCAGCCAGGCCTCGATGTGCCGCTCGAGCTCGACCAGGCGAGCCCCCAGCTCGGCATCAGCCGGCGTCCGGACGACGCCCACGGCGATCAGCGACGCGCGCCCCGGGCGTCCCTCGACGACCCCCAGCCCGCATCGCGTGAGCCCCGGGTCTACCCCCAGCACACGCACGCTTCGCACCCTCTCTTCGTACATCTGTTCGGCAGCCTAAGCCCTCCCGCCGGACGGTTCGCGCAGGCTCACTCGGCGTGGCGAGTTGTCACTTCTGTCACTCCTGTCACTCTGTCCCCACCAGTCACACAGTGGGGGTCTGAGGATGTCGAACGCGATGCGCCTGTTCGTGGCAGCGGTCCTGCTCGCGGCGGCCGGTGCCGTCGGCCTGATGGCGATGTGGCTGCCGGCCGGCGGGAGCGGCCTCGCGCTGCTCCTGTTCGCCGCCCTCGCCGTGGCGGCGGAGGTCATCGGTGAGGACGTCTACGGGTCATCGACCGTCAGCCTGTCCGCCGTCCCCGTGCTCGCCGCTGCCTGCGCCGGCGAGCCGGGAGCGGCGCTGGTGGCCGCCGCCGCGGCCGGCATCGCCACGACGGCACGGGCTGGTACGCGCCGCGTCGAGCAGTTCCTGTTCAACCCCGCCGTCCTGATGATCTGCGCCGCCCTGGCGTGCCTGGTGACCCGGCCGGCCGTCGGGCACGCGCTGCCGTTCGTCGTGGTCGCGGGAGTGGTCGCGGGCGTCGGCTACTTCGCGCTGAACAACGGGCTGGTCGCCGTCGCCATCGGCCTCGACCAGCGCCGTTCCCCTCGGGAGGTCCTGCGCGCTGAGTTGTCCTGGCTGCTGCCGTCCTTCGTGGGCTACGGCCTGCTGGCGGGCCTGCTGGGCGAGGCGTTCACGCTGTCCGACGGCTGGGGCGTCCTCGCGTTCCTGGTGCCGCCTGCGCTGATGCGCCACGGCCAGCGCCAGGTGGTCCTGCGGACGGAGAAGTCCGTGAAGCAGCTCAAGGCCGCCCACCGCGAGCTCAGCGACGCGCACGCGTCCGTCGTCGAAAGCCACCGGAGCACCGCGGCGGCGCTCGCCCAGGCGATCGAGGCGCGCGACTCGGGCACCGGTGGGCACGTCGTCCGCGTCACGCGGCTGGCCACCGCGATGCTCGCGCTCGTCGACCCGGAGCTGGCGGCGGACGAGCATGTGTCGTTCGGGTTCCTGCTGCACGACGTCGGCAAGATCGGCGTCCCGGACGCCATCCTGCGCAAGCCGGGGCCGCTCACGTTCGAGGAGCGGACGGTCATGGACAAGCACCCCGCCATCGGGCACCGGATCGTCAGCCAGGCCGGCTTCTCCGATGTCGTCGGCGAGATCGTGCTGACGCACCACGAACGCTGGGACGGCCTTGGCTACCCGCAGGGGCTGCGTGGCGAGGAGATCCCGCTGGCCACCCGGCTGTTCGCCGTCGCCGACTCCCTCGACGCCATGACCGACGACCGGATCTACCGCGCGGGCATCACGCTCGACGAGGCGATCGTGGAGGTGGTGCAGCACAGCGGGACCCAGTTCGACCCGCTGGCTGTCGATGTCCTCTGCCGGATGGACCGGGCCGTGGTGGCCGAGCTGCTCCAGCTCGACCGCCAGCGCGTCATCACCCTGGTCTGACGTCGCGCTCCCACGGGTCAGACCGAGGCGAGGACCTCATCGGACACGTCGAAGTTGGCGTAGACGTTCTGCACGTCGTCGAGGTCCTCGAGCGCGTCGACCAGCTTGAGCACCTTGCGGGCGGGCTCGTCCTCGAGCTCGATCGTGGTCGCCGGGATCCACGCGATCTCGGCCGAGTCGACGGTCAGGCCGGCCTCGGCGCAGGCATCCCGGATCGCGCGCGCGTCGGCGACGTCGCATACGACCTCGAAGGCCTCGTCGGTGTCGTTGACCTCCTCGGCACCCGCCTCGAGGACCGCCATCAGCACGTCGTCCTCGCTCACCCCGTCGGTCTTGGCGAGGGTGATGAGCGACTTGCGGGTGAACAGGTAGGCGACCGAGCCGGGGTCGGCCGGGTTGCCGCCGTTGCGGGTGATCGCCGTGCGCACGTCGGCGTTGGCGCGGTTGCGGTTGTCGGTCAGGCACTCGATGAGGAACGCCACGCCGCCGGGCCCGTAGGCCTCGTACATGATCTCCTCGTAGGCGTTGGCGTCGCCCATCTCGCCGGACCCGCGCTTGATGGCCCGCTCGATGTTGTCCGCGGGCACCGAGAGCCGCTTGGCGCCCTGGATGGCGTCGGCGAGCGTGGGGTTGCCCGAGGGGTCCCCGCCGCCGGTGCGGGCCGCGACCTCGATGGTCTTGATGAGCTTCGCGAACAGCTTGCTGCGCTTCGCGTCGACGACCGCCTTCTTGTGCTTGGTCGTCGCCCACTTGCTGTGTCCGCTCACGAGACCATCGTACTGACGAAGTACGCGTGCATCCGGCCGTCCCCCGTCAGTTCCGGATGGAACGACGTCGCGAGCAGGTGACCCTGCCGGACCGCGACCGGGTGCTCCCCCACGCGGGCCAGCACGTCGACCGACGGCCCTGCCCGCTCGACCCATGGGGCCCGGATGAAGACCCCGTGCACCTGACCGACGCCCGCCACGGACAGGTCCTCCTCGAAGGAGTGCACCTGCGAGCCGAAGGCATTCCGGCGCACCGTGATGTCGAGGCCGCCGAGCAGCTTCTGGTCGTGCCGGCCGTCGAGGACCTCCGACGCCAGCAGGATCATCCCCGCGCAGGTGCCGTAGGCGGGCAGCCCGTCGGCGATCCGCCGCCGCAGCGGTTCGAGCAGGTCGAACAAGGTGAGCAGCTTGCCCATCGTGGTCGACTCGCCCCCTGGCAGCACGATGCCGTCGAGCCCCTCGAGGTCGGTCACCCGCTTGACGGGTACGGCCGACGCGCCGGCCTTCTCGAGAGCGCCGACGTGCTCGCGGACGTCCCCCTGGAGCGCGAGGACCCCGACCGCTACCAACCGCGCTGGGCCAGCAGGTCTCCCGCGCCGAGCGAGTCGACCGAGATGCCGACCATCGCCTCGCCGAGACCGCGGCTGACCTTGGCGATCCGCTCGGCGTCGTCGTAGTAGGCCGTCGCCTCGACGCAGGCGCGGGCGCGGGCGGCCGGGTCGCCGCTCTTGAAGATGCCCGAGCCGATGAACACGCCGTCGGCACCGAGCTGCATCATCATCGCCGCGTCGGCCGGGGTGGCGACGCCACCTGCGACGAACAGCACGACGGGCAGCCGGCCGAGCTCCGCGGTCTGGCGGACCAGCTCGATCGGGGCGCGCAGCTCCTTGGCGGCCTCGAACAGCTCGGTGGCGTCCAGCGTGGTGAGGCGCTTGATCTGGCCGAGGATGGTGCGGATGTGCCTGGTGGCCTGGCTGACGTCGCCGGTGCCGGCCTCGCCCTTGGAGCGGATCATCGCCGCGCCCTCGGAGATGCGCCGCAGCGCCTCGCCGAGGTCGGTCGCACCGCACACGAAGGGGACCGTGAAGCCGGTCTTGACGATGTGGTGGGCGTAGTCGGCCGGGGTGAGCACCTCCGACTCGTCGATGTAGTCGACCCCGATCGCCTGCAGCACCTGGGCCTCGACGAAGTGGCCGATGCGGGCCTTGGCCATCACCGGGATCGTGACCTCGGCCTTGATGCTGTCGATCATGTCGGGGTCGCTCATGCGCGAGACGCCACCGTCGCGGCGGATGTCGGCGGGCACGCGCTCGAGGGCCATGACGGCCACCGCGCCGGCGTCCTCGGCGACGCGGGCCTGCTCGGCGGTGACGACGTCCATGATGACGCCACCCTTGAGCTGCTCGGCCATACCCCGCTTGACGACGTCGGTGCCAGTCTCAGACATGACCTCAGTCTAGGTGAGCGGACCCGGCTCCTCATCTGAGAAACCCGTCTCGTCCACGTCGAAGAACTCCGGCAGCTCCCGGTGCCCGGAGAGCCGGAGCAGCTGCACCAGCCGGTTGCGCCTCAGGGTCCGGGCGTTGGTCACCGCCCCGTTGTGGAAGGACCGGGCCAGCGCCACCCGGGAGGCGGCCGCCTCCAGCTCGTCGCGCGGGGCACCGTCGGGCAGCGAAGCCCACGCCGCGCGGAGCGCACGCGTGAGGTCGTTCTCGACGTCCTGCCGCCGCTCGGGGGTCGCATCG
>JAWWOJ010000201.1:0-6029 GCA_033851885.1 Frankiales bacterium
ACATCTTCTCCACGACACCTCCCGGTGACCGTCGGGGCCCCGTGCTCACAGGCGCGGGCCCCCGGCGCCCCGTAGTCCCTTTCTCCTATCTCCGCCAAAACGCTCGTGGAACGCGGGTACGGAGCCGACAACCGAAAGGTGCCACTCCTTCCGAGACTGCGAGCGCTGACGGCTGCTGGTGCTGTCGTGCTCGTACTCGCCGTCGTGGCCTTGTTCGTCACCGGCCAGATCGACACGACCGCCGACGACCTCCTCGAGCTCGTCGCGGCCCTCGTCGCCGCCCTCAGCTGCGGTCTCGCGGCCTGCGGGTCCCGTGGCCGGCTCCGGCTCGGATGGACGGCGCTCGCCGGTGCGTGTGCGTTCTGGGGGGCCGGCGAGGCGATCTGGTCGGTCTATGAGCTCATGCTCCATCAGGAGACTCCTTTCCCGTCGGCAGCAGACGTCGGCTTCCTCGCCTTCCCCGTCGGCGCGATGGTCGCCCTCCTCGTCTTTCCCGCCCGTGCCAGCGGTTCGGACCGCCGCCGCATGACGCTCGACGGCCTCACGACCACGACAGCCATCGCCCTGATCTCCTGGTCGACGGCGCTCGGCGCCGTGATCCGGCAAGGCGCTGACTCCACGTTGGCGTCGGTCGTCGCGGTCGCCTATCCCCTGTCCGACGTCGGCCTGCTCGTCGTCTGCGTGCTGGTGCTCTCCCGCGCCGGTGGGCACCGTGCGGTCCTCGGCATCGTCGCGAGCGGTCTCGCTCTCATGGCGGTCGCGGACAGCGCGTTCGCCTACGCGGTGGCCCAGAATGCTTACGCCACAGGCGATCTGCTCGACCTCGGTTGGTACTTCGCCTTCTTCCTGTTGGCGCTCGCGCCGATGGCCCCCGGTGCGCTCGAGAGCACCACCCACGACGACAGCGCATCGGTGGCAGGGGGGCTGCTGCCCTACATCCCGCTCTCCGTCGCCGCCGTCGTGGAGATCTCCCGGTACGGCATGGGGCACCGTCCGGGCCTGTTCGAGTCAGTGCTGTGCGGTGTGCTCGTGGTGCTCGTACTGGTGCGACAGGCCCTCACCGGCCGCGACAACCGGCGGCTCGCACAGAGCCTGACCGAGCGCGAACGCGAGCTCCGCCATCAGGCCTTCCACGACGGGCTCACCGGACTCGCCAACCGAGCCCTGTACGTCGACCGCGTCGCCCATGCCCTCAACCTGCACAGCCGTGACGGGCGACCGCTCACCATCTGCTTCCTCGACCTCGACGGGTTCAAGTACGTCAACGACACCCTCGGTCACTCCGCCGGCGACGACCTACTCGTCCAGGTGTCGGAGCGGTTCTCCAGCGTCCTGTCCAGCGCCGACACCCTGGCCCGCTTCGGCGGCGACGAGTTCGCCGTGCTGTTCGAGGACTCACCGGAGCCGCTGCGCCTCGCGACCTCTCTTCTCGACGCGTTGAGCGCGCCGTTCACCCTGGCGTCCGGCGCGGCTACCGCCTCGGTCAGCATCGGGGTCGCCCGCGTCGGCCGGCATGACAGCACCCCCACGGTCGACGAGCTGCTCACCCGCGCCGACCTCGCCATGTACGCCGTCAAGCGCCGCGGCAAGTCCGGTGTCCTGCTGCACACGGCGGCGCTCGCGATCGAGGACGTCGACCTCGGGCCGCAGCTCGCGGTGGCGCTGACCAACCGAGAGGTCCACGTCGCCTACCAGCCGATCGTCGAGCTGGCGACGGGGCGCACCCACACCCTGGAGGCGCTCGCCCGTTGGTCCCCTCGAGGGATCCCGGTCACCCCCGAGCTGTTCGTCCCGCTGGCCGAGCGCGCCGGACTGCTCGACGAGCTGTTCACCCTCGTCCTCGAGGAGTCGCTGTTCCGCCTCGCGTCCTGGACGCCGGGGCTGCGGGTCGCCGTGAACGTCAGTCCCTCACAACTCAGGCCCAGCCTGGTCGCGCAGGTGTCGGGCGCCCTCGTCCGCTACGGCATCGAGGGGAGCCAGCTCGTCCTCGAGCTCACCGAGACCGACGGGCTCGCCGACACCGAGAGCGCCCGTCAGGTCTGCGACGAGCTGCGCGCCCTCGGTGTCCGGCTCGCCGTCGACGACTTCGGCAGCGGCTCGTCGACCCTCGCCCGGCTGCGCGACCTCCCCATCGACGAGGTCAAGATCGACCGGAGCTTCATCTCCTGCATCGACCGCGACCCGCGCTGCCTGCGCTTCGTGCGGGCCGTCCTCGCGTTCGCCGACGAGCTCGGGCTCGTGGTCGTCGCCGAGGGGGTCGAGAAGCGCGAGGAGCGCGAGACCCTCGCCGGGCTCGGCGTCCACCTCGCGCAGGGCCATCTGTTCTCCCTACCGCTGCCGCCCGAGCAGGTGGCGGACGCCCTGCACACCGACCCGTCGAGTCAGCAGTCCAGGACCTCAGCCTGACGCGTCAGCCGACGTTGACGCAGGGGCCCTTCGACGTGGGCGTCGGGTCCCAGCAGACCTCGTTGCCGCTCCGGTACGGCACGCCGACGGGCAGCCGCTGACCCACCCCGACGCTCTTCACCAGGCCGACCGCGACGCACTGCGGCACCTCCAGGCTGACGGTGACGCAGACACCCTCGGGCCCGAAGGTCACGCTGACGGGCGGCGGGGGCGGCGCGGCCGAGGCGGTGGCAGGCACCGCGATCCCGGCGGCGGTGACGAGCAGGGCAGACAGCAGGAGTGGCTTCATGGCCGGCTCCTTCGACGTACCCCCCTCCGGTTCCTGCCGGCGTCAGTGGTTGAAGTACGGGTCCAGGACCGTCACCTGCGTGATGGCGTCGATCGGCAGGCCGGTGTCGGCCGCCGCCTTGCGGATCGCCTCGGGCGACGGGGCGTCGTAGATGCAGAACGTCGTGTGCTTGTCGTCGCTGACATAGGAGTGCACCCACGTCACGCGGTGGTCGAGGTTCTTGTCGACGACGGCGGCGCAGACCGTCGCGCCCTCGGCGTTCGCGGGGATCGCCAGGCCGCCGTCGAACGTGCGCTGGACCATGTAACGAGGCATCTCGTCTCCTGATGATGTCGGCCTCCGCACCCTGCGGTGGACACGTCTCGGAGCCTGGTACGGCGAACGGCACCGGACCTGCCGCGAACTGCCCAGATTTCGACGGCGACCTACCCAGATCGGCCGGGCTGCCGCACCATGTCCTCATGGGTACGGCGGGGGTGCTGCTCGAACGCGAGTCGCAGCTCACCGCGCTGCGCACCGCCTGGGACACCGTGCAGAGCGCGCGGCATGGCGAGCTGGTGCTCCTCCGAGGCGAGGCCGGCTCGGGCAAGACCGCCCTGCTCACCGCTTTCTGCGCCGGCCTGGCCGCTCCCGTCTGGTCGGGCAGCTGCCATCCGCTGTCGACCCCTCGGCCGCTCGGACCCTTCGCCGAGGTGGCGGAGCAGGTCGGCGGTGAGCTCGCCGAGGTCGTCGCGGGCAATGCCCGACCGCACGAGGTCGCGGGGGCCCTGGCCCGGCTCGCCGCGGACGGGCCCTCGGTCGTGGTCATCGAGGACGTCCACTGGGCCGATGACGCGACGCTCGACGTGCTGCGGATGCTCGCCCGTCCCCTGCGTGACCGGGCCCTTCTGGTGGTGGCGAGCTATCGCGACGAGGAGGTCGACCGGAGCTCGGCCCTGCAGACCGCCCTGGGCGACCTGTGCGGACCTCGCACCTCCCGGCTGGTCGCCGCACCGTTGTCCCCGACGGCAGTCCGCGCGCTGAGCCGGGGCACCCGGCTCGACGCCGCGGAGCTCCACCGGCTGACCGGCGGCAATGCCTTCTATGTCACCGAGGCGCTCGCGGCACCCGACGACGTGGTGCCGTCCACCGTGGTCGACGCCGCGCTCGCACGGCTCGCGCGGCTCGACCCGCAGGCGCGGGCCGTCGTGGAGGCCGTCGCGGTCGTGCCACAGCGGGCGGAGCTCTGGCTCGTCGAGGCCCTCACCGGCGCGGAGCACCTCGACGAGGCGGTGGCCGCCGGGGTGCTGATCGCGCACGAGGACGGCGTGACCTTCCGCCACGAGCTGGCGCGGCTGGCGGTGGAGGGCACGCTTCCGCCGTACCAGCGGGTGGTGCTGCACCGGAAGGCGCTCGCGGCCCTGAGTGCTCGGGGCGGCGCCGACCCCGCACGGCTGGTCCACCACGCCGAGGCGGCGCAGGACTCCGACGCGGTGGTCGTGCATGCCCGCGCCGCCGCGGAGCGGGCCGGCCGGCTCGGTGCCAAGCGTGAGGCCGCGGCGCACTGGGAGCAGACGCTGCGGCACGTGTCTGCCGACCAGCCGGTGGTGCGGGCCGACCTGCTGGAGCAGTTCTCCTATGCGGGCTATCTCGTCGACCGGATGGACGAGGCCGTGGCGGCACTGGAGGAGGCACTGACGATCCGCCGCGAGCACGACGACCGGCTCGGGGAGGGTCGGGTCCTCAACAACCTGGCGCGCCGGTTGGCGTGCGCCGGCCGCGAGGCGGAGACCCCACCCACCATCACGAAGGCGCTGCAGGTGCTCGAGCAGCTCCCGCCGAGTGCGGAGCTGGCCCAGGCCTATGCCGGCATCTCCTACACACACCTCGATGTCGGCGATGCGGCGGGCACCCACGAGTGGGGACGGCGGGCCCTGGCGATGGCGGAGCAGGTCGGCGCGATCGACGTCGTCGTCTATGCGCTCAACACCAGAGGGACGGTCGAGCTGTTCCAGGGACGCGATCCCGAGTTGCTGCTCCGCAGCCTCGAGCTGGCCCGGGAGCACGGCATCGACGAGGCGGTCGGACGGGCGTTCATGCACCTGTCGGGCGCGTTCGCCGAGCAGCGCCGTCTCGACCAGCTCCCGATGGTCGAGGAGGGCGTCGCCGAGTGCGACCGACGCGGCCTGGAGCTCTGGGGCCGCTACATCGCCGTCGACGTCGCCCGGATGCACCTCGAGCTCGGGCGCTGGGACGACGCGGTCGGCGGCCTGACCGACATCGTGGCTTCGCCCGGCAGCGCGAAGCTGCTGCGGCTGGCCGCTCTCACCGTCACTGCCAAGGTGCGGCTGCGGCGCGGCGACCCGGGCGCCCGCGAAGCGCTCAACCAGGCGACGTCCCTCGCGGCGGGCCACGCGCACCTCGAGTGGCGCAGCCCGATCACACTCCTGGAGGCCGAGATGGCCTGGTACGACGGCGATTCCGCCGCCGACATGGTCCGCCTGACGGAGCAGACCCTCGTGGACGCGCGTCGGCATGAGCAGCACTGGTTGGTGGACGAGCTGCTGCGCTGGCGCCGGCTGAGTGGGGTGCCGGCCGAGCCCACGACGGGACACACGCTGTTCGACACTCCGGCGCCCGTCGACCGCTGGCGGGAGCTGGGGTGCGGCTTCGAGACCGCCTTGGGTCTGCTCGAGAACGGCGAGCCCGTCGAGGCGCTGGCGCTGCTGCAGATGATCGGCGCCAACGGCACCGCCGCCCGCGTCGGGAGGGAGCTGCGGCAGCGCGGCGTGCGCGAGCTGCCTCGAGGCCCGCGGACGAGCACCAGGAGCAACCCGGCGCAGCTCACCGACCGGGAGCTCGTCGTCGTGCGGCTCGTCGTCGAGGGACTGCCCAACAGCGCGATCGCCGACCGGCTGGTGCTGTCGACGAAGACCGTCGACAAGCACGTGTCCGCGGCCCTGCGAAAGCTCGACGTCCGTTCCCGCGTCGAGGCGAGGAGCCGCGCCGCCGAGCTCGGCCTGGTCGGCACCGCGCCGGCCTAGCCCGACCAGGTGCCGTCGTAGTCCGGCCACGCCACCGGCGGCTCGCCGGCGATCTGTGCGATGAACTGCTCGAGGTACCAGTGCCGGAACCGGACCACCTCGTCGTCGGCGGCCAGCGTCAGGAGGTGCTGACCGCTGCGGCAGTACTCGTCAGCCTCGTCGAGCATCGTCCCCAGGACGTGCGACGCCTCCGCCGCTGCCGCAGGCACGTGGAAGACGAGGTCTTCGATGACCGCCCTCCCCGCTGACGCGGCGTCCTCCAGCTCCTGGTCCTGGCGCATGCTGACACCGGCGAAGTCGGCCGTGAGGGA
>JAWWOJ010000226.1:0-4253 GCA_033851885.1 Frankiales bacterium
GCCCATGCCGGTGTAGTCGCTGAGGAGCGGGGCCCGGTCGGACCACCGGCCCAGCGTCACGTAGACCTCCTCGGGCGAGAACCAGGTGCCGTCGCAGAAGTCCGCGGTCCGTTGCTGGCAGTGCTCCGACATGACGGACACCGCCTCCGCCACGGACGCGCAGCGGACGTGCGTCAGGTGTACGTAGGGCCGGGTCCTCTCCAGCTCGATCCGCAGCCGCAGCGCATAGCCCAGGGTCCCGTAGGAGTTGGCGAACCCGTAGAACAGGTCGGCGTTGTGCTCCCGCGAGCAGGTGACGACGTCACCGGAGCCGGTGAGCACGTCCATCTCGACGACGGACTCGTGCGGCACCCCGTTGCGGAAGCTCGAGCTCTCGATGCCGAGACCGGTCACCGCACCGCCGAGCGTGATCGTCTTCAGCTGCGGCACGACCAGCGGCATCTGGCCGCTCGGCAGGGTCGCGTCCACGAGGTCCTCGTAGGTCGTCATGCCGAGCACCTCGGCGAACCCGTCCTCGACGCTCAGCACGCCGCTGAACGCCGACACGTCGAGCCGGTGCGTCGCCGCGGCCCGGGGCCGGAAGAGGTTCGACGTCTTCTTGCCCAGGCGGACGGGCGCGTCAGCGGGTAGCCCGGCGAGTTGCCGGCGCAGGTCTTCCACCGCCGCGGCGTACTCCATGCGCCTGTCCACGCACCGAACCCTATGTCTGGCAGGGTGCGGCGTCATGGACCCGGTGGGTGCCCGTGGGATGATGGGGGCGTGAGCGAGAAGGACCGCGGTGCCGACCTGTCGATCGAGCAGGCGGCTGTCGAGCTGGGCATGTCGCCGACCGCCGTCATCCACCTGCTCGAGTCGGGTCAGCTCGCCGCGCACCTCGGCCCGGACGGCCGCCGTCGCCGCATCCGCGTCGCGGACGTGGAGAAGCACCGCACCGAGCGCTTCGAGCTGCGCCAGAAGCGGGTCCAGGAGGAACGGGCCCGGCGCTGGGCCGACCCGGACGCCGCGCAGGAGCAGCACGACCTGGACAACCTCCCTGCGTAAGCGCGCGCAGGAGGTCCTCGAGCAGCTCGCGGGCCCCCACGCCGTCCTCCGCGAGGACCAGTGGACGGCGATCAGCGCCCTCGTCGAGGGGCACCGGCGCGCACTCGTCGTGCAGCGCACCGGTTGGGGCAAGTCCGCCGTCTACTTCGTCGCCACCGCCCTACTCCGCGAGCAGGGTGCCGGGCCGACCGTCATCGTCAGCCCGTTGCTCGCCCTCATGCGCAACCAGGTCGCCGCGGCCGAGCGCGCCGGTATCCGCGCGACCACGGTCAACTCCAGCAACGTCGACCAGTGGCAGGAGGTCTACGCCGAGATCGCGGCCGGGCACGCCGACGTGCTGCTGGTCAGCCCTGAGCGCCTCAACAACCCAGGCTTCCGCGACGAGGTGCTCCCCCGCCTCGCCGGCACGGCGGGGCTGGTCGTCATCGACGAGGCGCACTGCATCAGCGACTGGGGCCACGACTTCCGCCCGGACTACCGCCGCATCAAGACGCTGCTCACGGAGCTCCCCGACGGGGTACCCGTCCTCGCGACCACCGCTACCGCCAACGCGCGGGTGGTCGCCGACGTGGCCACCCAGCTCGGCCACAACACCCTCGTCCTGCGCGGTCCCCTCGAACGCGAGTCGCTGCACCTCTCGGTGGCCGTGCTGTCCGACCCTGCGCACCGGCTGGCTTGGCTCGCCGAGTGGCTGCGCAGCTCGACCGGCTCGGGCATCGTCTACACGCTGACCGTCGCCGCGACCGAGGACGTCGCGTCCTTCCTTGTCTCCCAGGGCATCTCGGCCGTCGCCTACTCCGGCAAGAGCGACGACGCCGAGCGCCGGCAGGCCGAGGAGGACCTCCTCGCCAACCGCCTCAAGGTGCTCGTGGCGACCAGTGCCCTGGGCATGGGGTTCGACAAACCGGACCTCGGGTTCGTGGTGCACCTCGGGGCGCCGGCCTCGCCGATCGCGTACTACCAGCAGGTCGGTCGTGCCGGCCGTGGGGTCGAGCGGGCCGAGGTCGTGCTGCTCCCGGGTCGCGAGGACGAGGCGATCTGGCAGTACTTCGCCTCGCTGGCGTTTCCGCCCGAGGACCAGGTGCGGCAGGTCCTGGCGGCGCTCGAGGGCGTGACGCTCTCGACCGCCGCGCTGGAGCCACGGGTCGAGCTCCGCCGGACCCGGCTGGAGACGATGCTGAAGGTGCTCGACGTCGACGGCGCCGTGCGACGTGTGCAGGGCGGCTGGACCGCGACCGGTCAGCCGTGGTCCTACGACGCAGAGCGCTATGCCCAGGTCGACGCCGACCGGCGAGCCGAGCAGCAGGCGATGCGCGACTACGTGACGACGAGCGGCTGCCGGATGGAGTACCTCCGCCGGCAACTCGACGACCCCGAGGCCGGGTCGTGCGGGCGCTGCGACAACTGCCTCGACCGGCCCCTCGACGCGTCCGTCAGCCCGGTCGCGCTGGACGCGGCGTCCGCAGCCCTTGGCCGCCCCGGCGTGGTGCTGGAGCCGCGCAAGATGTGGCCCACCGGGCTGGCGGAGCTCAAGGGTCGGATCGCGGCCGACGACCAGGCCGCCCCCGGCCGGGCCCTGGGCCGGCTCTCCGACCTCGGCTGGGGCACCCGGCTGCGCGAGCTGCTGCGAGCGCCCGACCAGGACATCCCTGACGACCTGGTGGCGGCCGTCGTGAAGGTGCTCGCCGCCTGGGACTGGGACGAGCGGCCGACGGCGGTCGCCGCGGTCCCCTCCCGGACCCGGCCCCGTCTGGTGGGGACCCTCGCCACCCGCCTCGGCGACCTCGGCCGGCTCACCCCGCTCGGGTCGCTGGAGCTGGTCGGGTCCCCGTCGCACGCGGGCAGCAACAGCGCGCAGCGCGCGCGTTCGGTCCACGGCGCGTTCGCCGTACCGGGGTCGTGGGACCTGGAGGGGCAGCGGGTGCTGCTCGTCGACGACCGCACCGACAGCGGCTGGACGCTCACGGAGACCGCGCGCGTGCTCCGGCGCGCCGGGGCGGCCGCGGTGCTCCCCCTGGTCCTCGGTCTCGATGGCTGAGCGGTAGGTTCTTGCGCATGGCAAAGCTGTGGGTCACCGCCGTCCTCGGCGTGATCGTGTACTCCGTGGTGACCTGGGCGGTCGTGGAGCAGGCGGGCGGGACCAAGGTCGATCCCGGCTACTCCAACACCCCCAACGCCGTCACGTCCGCGCCGCCCGACTTCAAGTGACCCTGGCGGCCTGGCACGGCCGCACGGTGGTGATCACGGGCGGCAACTCCGGCATCGGCCTCGAGGCCGCCAAGGCGCTCCGCGGTGCCGGCGCCCAGGTCGTGCTCGGCTGCCGCGACGTCGCCAGGTCCGAACGGCAGGCTCCCGGGTTCCTCGTGCGGGAGCTCGACCTCGCCGATCTCGACAGCGTCGCCCGCTTCGCCGAGGCCGCCGAGCAGGCCGACGCCCTCGTCTGCAACGCCGGCGTCATGGGCGGGCCGATGCTCATGACCACGCAGGCGATCGAGCGGCAGATGGGCACCAACCACTTCGGCCACGCCGCTCTCGTCGCGCGGCTCTTCCCGAAGCTCTCGCGCGTCGTCGTCATCAGCTCCATCGCCGCGCGCGGCGGGACGTTGGGGCCGGGCATGACCGTGGAGGAGCTCACCAGCCCACCGGCGTACGCGCCGCAGGCGGTCTACGCCAACACCAAGCAGGCCAATCTGCTGTTCGCGCAGGAGCTGCACCGCCGGGTCGGCGACCGGGTCCCTGTCGTCGCCGCGCACCCCGGTGTCAGCTGGACGAACCTGTTCGTGCGGCAGCTGAAGGACGAGGGGCGGGGCTACCTCGTGCCGCCGATGCGGCTGCTCGGGCCGGTGTTCCTGCAGAGCGCGAAGGCGGGCGCTGCCCCCACCCTCGCGGCGATGAGTGCCCCGAGCGGGTCGTTCCTCGGCCCCAGGGCCTTCGGGCAGGTCCGCGGCAGGCCGCATCTGCTCGAGGTCTACGGCACCGCCACGGACCCCGCGACGGCGGCCCGGCTGTGGGATCTGACCGAGCAGGTCATCGGGCTGGCACTGCCCTCAGCGTCCTGACCGGTGTCCACAGGCTGGGGATCGAGCGGTGCACAACTGGTGGACAACCTCGCTGAACTGGGGACGACACGCGGTTGTCCTGGGGACATCCTGTGGGCAGCGAGAAAGTTCGAAAGTCCTTGGTTCCCAGGCCTTGTGCTCCCCGTCGCAACC
>JAWWOJ010000251.1:0-3604 GCA_033851885.1 Frankiales bacterium
GGGAGCGGAGGCTCGCCGCCCAGGGGACCTCGCTGATCAAGGTCTTCCTGCACATCAGCAAGCAGGAGCAGAAGGAGCGGCTGCTCACGCGGCTCGAGGACCCGACCAAGCACTGGAAGGTCGGCCCCGACGACGTCCGGGAGCGGCAGCTCTGGGACGACTACCAGCAGGCCTACCTCGCCGCCCTCACCACCTGCAGCACGGACGTGGCTCCGTGGTACGTCGTGCCCGCCGACCGCAAGTGGTATCGCGACTGGGCCGTCAGCAACCTGCTGCTGGAGACCATCACCGACCTCAAGCTCGGTTGGCCGACGCCGCCGGGCGTCGACCTGTCGGCGATGAAGCAGCAGCTGCTGAGCGGGTCCTAAGCGGCGAGCAGCTCTACCCAGACCCGCTTGCCGTCCGGCTCCCCCACCACGCCGTAACGATGGGACAGCGCGTCGACGAGGAGCAGGCCGCGACCACCTTCGTCGGAGGAGAGCGCGGCGCGCGGACGGAGCGGCCGGGTGGAGCCGTCGCGGACCTCGAGCCGCACGCCGTGTTCGAGCGCGACGACAGAGACGACGATGTCGGTGCCGGCGTGCCGCACGGCGTTGGCGACCAGCTCGGTGACGACGAGGGCGAGGTCCGCGCAGAGGCTCGGGAACCCCCACGCGGCGCACTGCACGATGACGAGCTCGCGGGCCTTCGCCGCCGAGGCAGCACGCGGCGGCAGCACCGCGACGACAGCGTCGCTCACTCTGCGTGCCCTCCTGCGAGCCCCCTGTACGGGACATGGGCTACCCCAAAGGGCGTGACTTCACCCCCCCTGACCCGGTGGCGCCTCCCACCAGGCAAGGACGAACCCGGACGTCTCATAGCGAAACAGCCCGACACAGCCCTTGCCGGCCTTGCAGAACACCGGCTGGATGTCCTCCGACTGGCCGCCCGCGCTGTAGTCGGCGGCGACGAGGCCGTCGGGGACCTCCTTCCAGCCGTTCGCAGTCAGCGCCGCGAACAGGCCGTCGCTGGCGGCCCGGACGTCACCGGTGGCGCTCACCTCCAGGAACGACCGTGGGCCGGTCAGGCTGTCGCACCCGATCAGCTCGTTGCCGGTGCTGCAGTTGCTGCGTACGTGGTGGAGGGACTGGCCGCTCGGGTAGGGCAGCGACGGCCGTGGCGGCGCGGCGGCGCGGAGCCCCAGGAAGGTGCCTGCCCCGGCCAGCGCCAGGACGGCGACAACCGCGATCAGGACCTTCCGCCGAGCAACCACGGGGCGACCGTATCCGAGCTGCCGGCGCCGGTGCCGCAGTCAGCTGCTGGTGTTGAGCAGCGCGCCGAGCGGCCGGGCGGACGAGCTGGAGGTGCTGGAGGTGCTGGTCGGCTCGGGCGCTGTCATGCGGGGGTCCTCTCGGGCTGGTGGCCGTCGAGGTACCCCGCACGCAGGGCCCTCAATCCGAGCGCCGACGAGGCGATCGTCAGGACGCCCGTGACGACCGTCGCCACGAAGGCGGCGCGGGCACCGTAGGTGTCGACGAGGACGCCGGCGACGGCGGTGCCCATCGCGACCCCGCCGAAGATCATGCTGCCGTTCCACGCGAATGCCTCGGTGACCGTCCCTGGCGGCGCCGAGGCGCCGATGAGCAACGCGTTGCAGGCGCTGAAGGGCGCGATGGTCGTGCCGGCAGTCAGCAGCAGGGCGCCGAGCACCACCACGTTCGGGGAGAGCACCGGCAGTACGGCTGCCAGACCGTTGACGGTCACCAGCACGGGGAGCTGACGGGCGGCCGGGGTGCTCAGGTGCATCCCGCCGTACACGAGACCGCCGAGCATCGAGCCGATGCTCCAGACCGCGAGCACCACACCGGCAGTCGACCGGGACTGGCCCTGCTGCTCGACGAAGGCGAGCACGCCGACCTCGAGGGTCCCGAATCCGGTGCCGATCCAGAGCACGTTGAGCAGGCAGGCCCTGACCACCGGCGACACGAGCGGGCCCGCCAGGCCGGTCGGACGCTGGGCGTGCGGCACCACCGACCGCACCCTCGGGTTGACCGCCAGGCCGAGGGCACCGGCGCCCGCGATCAGCCCGCTGGCCAGGACCCCCACCTCGGGCGAGAGCAGGGCGAGCGCCCCGACGAGCAGCGGACCGAGCACGAAGCAGAACTCGATGACGACGGACTCGAGGGAGTACGCCGTGCCGAGCTGGCCCTCGACGACGAGCTGGCCCCACAGTGCTCGCATGACGGCGCCGAGGGGCGGCACGGTGACGCCGATGCCGACGGCAGCAGCTGCCAGCGCGGCTGTCGGGGCACCGAGCTCGGCCAGCAGCACGAGCAACCCGAAGGCCAGCGGATGGGACAGGCCGGTGACCCGCAGCACCGACACAGGCCCACGTCGGTCGGCGGCGCGGGCGCGGTAGGGCGCGGCAAGAGCGAAGCTGACGGCATACGCGGCACTCACGGCGCCCGCATCGGCGTAGCTCCCCGTCGCCTTGCGCACGAGGAGCAGCAGCGCCAGCCCGGTCATGCCGAGGGACAGGCGGCCCAGGACGCTCAGGATCAGGGCTGAGGTGGCACCCGGCGGCGCCAGCACCTCGGCGTACCTCCGGAAGACGCGCACGCGGCCACACTAGGTTTCGACCATGACATCCGCCCTGACATCCGCTCTGGTGCTCGCCGGCGGTGGCGTGACGGGGATCGCCTGGGAGACCGGGCTGCTGCTCGGACTCCAGGAGTCCGGTCGGCTGCCTGCCTTCGACCTGGTCCTGGGTACGTCGGCCGGCGCGGCGGTCGGCGCGCAGCTCAGGTCGGGTACCGGCCTCGCCGAGCTCTTCGACCGACAGGTCGCCGACGAGCACGGCGAGATCGACCCGAAGCTCGACCTGGAGCCGCTCATCGCGTTCTTCACCGAGATGGGCGACCTCGGCGCCGGCGTCTCCCCGGAGCAACTGGTGAAGGTCGGAAGGTTTGCCAAGGAGGCGCGGACCGTGCCGCTGGCCGAGCGGCGGGCGGTCATCGAATGGCGGCTGCCGTCCCACGAGTGGCCGTCGGCCCCGTTGCGGATCACGACCGTCGACGCCGACACCGGCGAGCTGGTGCTGCTCGACGCCACCTCCGGCGTCTCGCTCGTCGATGCCGTCATGGCGAGCTGCGCGGTGCCCGGGGTGTGGCCTCCGGTGCCACTGCTCGGGCGGCTGCTCATCGACGGGGGCGTGCGCTCCTCGACCAACCTCGACCTGGCAAGCGGCTGTGACGAGGTGCTGGTCCTCGCGCCCCTCACACAGGGACCGATGCGCGCGATCGTCGCGAAGGAGGCCGCGGCACTCACCGGATCACGGG
Organism: Frankiales bacterium; assembly: GCA_033851885.1. Lineage (GTDB taxonomy): Bacteria > Actinomycetota > Actinomycetes > Mycobacteriales > SCTD01 > RYN-111. Next base: position 3,318 of record JAWWOJ010000251.1, read on the forward strand.
TGACGGTGATCCTCGCCGACGCCCAGTCCGAGCAGGCCATGGGCCCGAACGCCCTCGACCCGGCGCGCCGTCCCGCCGCCGCCCTGGCCGGCCACCGCCAGGGGGCCGGCTAGTCCTTCGGGACCCAGCTCGCCGGTCGCTTCTCGCGGAAGGCAGCGATGCCCTCGGCGGCCTCCGGGCTCTGGAACAGCTGGGCGGACAGCGCCTGCGTGTGCGCGAAGGCCTGGTCGCGCGGCATGGCCGGCACGTCGCGCAGCAGGTCCTTGGCGGCGGCCCGCCCACCGGGG
>JAWWOJ010000270.1:0-8686 GCA_033851885.1 Frankiales bacterium
GAGGACCACGGCCGCACCGATCCTGGCGAGCCACCGGTCGCGCTGCTCCCAGACGAGCGCCGCCGTGATGGCGAGTACGCCGGCCATGAGCGGGGCGAGAGCGATCGTGTAGTACGGGTGGATCACGCCTTGCATCTCGCTGAAGACGAAGCCGGTGACCAGCAGCGAGCCGCCGAACAGGACGAGGCCGGCGCGCCGCCGGTCGGTCCGCGGTGCGCCCCAGCTCAGCCCGATCCCGAGGGCGAGCGCGAGCAAGGCACCGGGCAGCAGCCAGGAGACCTCCGTGGCCATGTCGCTGCGGAACAGCCGGCCGAGGCCCGCGGCACCGCCGAAGCCGCTGTTGCCGGCCATCCCACCACCACCACCACCTCCCTGGCCGCTCCCGAACAGCCGGCCGAGGCCGTTGTAGCCGAACGCCAGCTGCAGCTCGGTCCCGTCCGTCGACCCGCCGATCCAGGGCTTGCTGCCCGGCCACCAGGTGACGAGCGCGATCCACCAGCCGGCGCCGAGGATCATCGCGGCCCCGGACACCAGCAGGTGCCGGACGCGGGTGAGGAGCCGGGCCGGCGCGGCGAGCAGGTAGGTCGCGGCCATCGCCGGGACGACCAGCAGTGCCTGACCCATCTTGGTGATGAAACCGAGCCCGACCAGGAGGCCGGCCAGGGCCAGCCAGCGTCCGCTGGCGCTCTCCAGAGCGCGGACCACGCCGTAGGCCGCAGCGGTCAGCAGCAGCACCAGCATCGCGTCGGGGTTGTTGAAGCGGAACATGAGGACGGCGACCGGCGTCACCGCCACCGCCGCTCCGGCCAGCAGGCCCCAGGCCGCGGAGCCGGTCAGCCGCTTGACCGCGGCATGCGACAGGGCGACGGTCGCCACGCCCTCGAGTGCCTGGGGCACCAGCATGCTCCAGCTGCTGAAGCCGAACAGCCGGCCACTGATCTCCATGGGCCACAGGAAGAAGGCGGGCTTGTCGACCGTGATCGCGTTGCCCGCGTCCAGCGAGCCGAACAGCATCGCCTTCCAGCTCTTGGTGCCGGCCTGCACGGCCTGGGCGTAGAAGCTGTTGGCGTAGCCCGAGGCGCCCAGGTCCCACAGGTAGAGCAGCGCGGTGCCGAGCAGCAGCGCCGCGAGCGCCGGCCGCTCCCACGAGCGCCGACCGTGCGGGCTGGGCGGGGTCGGTGCGGCGACAGGCGCCGACAGCAGCGTGGTCATGCCCTCCACCCTCGGACCCCTGCCTGGCCGTTCCCCTGGACGTCCGCTGTGCACTCCCTGCCAACGCCCCCCTTTTCCGCCGTCGATGTGGACAGAGGGGGTGCCGGCGGAGGCCCGAGCAACCCCCTATGTCCACATCCACGGGGGCGGGGGGTTCACAGGGAGTGCACAAGGGGTGGGCAGCCGGTGACAAGTTGCGGAGCCGATCGTGGTGGCATGAGAACGCCGTCCGCCCTGCTTGCGCGGACGCCCCTGCGGGTGCGGCTCGTGGGCGCGGTGCTGCTGTTGTCGGGGCTCGCCCTGGCCCTGTCCGGCGTCGCGGCGACCGCCTCGCTCCGCGGTTACCTGCTCAGCCGGGTCGACGACCAGCTCCAGCAGACGGTCGTCCGCTTCGCCGACCAGCCGCAGCTCGACGGCACCGGCGGCCGCGATCCGCTGGGGATGGTCTTCGCCGAGGTCGTCACCTCGGGCGGGATCACCACCACGACGCCGCTGCGCGACGGGCTGTCCGCTCCGACGCTGCCGACCTCCTTTCCCGCAGGACCGTTCACGAGCGGCCACTGGCGGGTGCAGGCCCGGACCGCGGGCAGCAGCACCGTCGTCGTCGCGCTTCCCCTCAACGACATCGAGGCGACGCTTTCCCACCTCGTGCTGCTTGAGGGCGCGGTCGGGGGCGCCGTGCTCGTCCTGCTCGGCGGACTGGGCTACGTCGTGGTGCGCCGTTCCCTGCGGCCGCTCGTCGAGGTCGAGCGGACAGCCGAAGCGATCGCGGACGGCGACCTCACGCACCGCGTGCCCGAGAGCGACCCGCGGACCGAGGTCGGCTCCCTCAGCCGGTCCTTCAACGCGATGCTCGACCAGGTCGAGAGCGCGTTCGGGGAGCGCGCGGCGTCCGAGGCGGCGGCCCGCGCCTCGGAGGAACGGATGCGCCGCTTCGTCGGTGACGCCAGCCATGAGCTGCGTACCCCGCTGACCAGCATCCGGGGCTTCGCCGAGCTGTACCGCCAGGGTGCGGTCACCGACGTCGACCGCACGATGTCGCGCGTCGAGGCCGAGGCGACGCGGATGGGCGGGCTCGTCGACGACCTGCTCCTGCTGGCCCGGCTGGACCAGCAGCGGCCGATGGAACGGGTGAGTGTGGACCTGGTCGGCCTGGCGGCCGACGTCGTGCACGACGCCCAGGCCGCGGATCCCACCCGACCGCTGTCGCTGGTCGCGGACGTCGCGACCTGCGACGTCGAGGGCGACGCCCATCACCTCACCCAGGTCATGGCCAACCTGCTCGGCAACGCCCGGGTGCACACCCCGCCCGGTACGCCCGTCCGCGTGTACCTCGGCGTCGACGGCCACGACGCCGTCCTGGACGTCTCGGACGAGGGTCCAGGCATCGACCCTGCCGACCGGGCCCGCGTGTTCGACCGGTTCTACCGAGCCGACCCGTCACGCACCAGGGTTTCCGGCGGCAGTGGCCTGGGACTCGCGATCGTCGCGGGCATCGTGGCGGCGCACGGTGGATCGGTCGCGATCGTCGAGAGCGATCACGGCGCCACCTTCCGCGTCCGCCTCCCCCTGCGGGTCAGTCACCCGCGCCTCGCCCGTGCCTGACTGCTGGAGCCGGTAGCCGCAGCCGCGCACCGTGTGCAGCAGCGGACGTCCCAGCTTGCGGCGGAGGTAGCCGACGTAGAGCTCGACGTTGTTGAGCTGGTTCTGCGCGTCATGGCCCCATGCGGCGCGCAGCAGCTGCCGCTTGGACAGCACGCGCTCCGGTTGGAGCAGGAACACCGCGAGCAGGGCGTACTCGGTGGGGGTCAGGGTGATCGGCTTGCCGTCGAGCAGCACCTCCCGGGCGGCCCGTCGCATCTCGAGGCCGCCGTAGCAGAGCACCCCGTCCGCGTCGCGCGGCAGTGCCGTCGCGAGCGCCAGCGCATCGGCGGTACGAGGGTCAGCCAGTACCCGCTCCGGGCGCTCACCCCCGAGCAGCGCGAGGGCCTGCGCGGCACTCTCCGCGACGACGACATCCTCTCCCGCCTGCCGCAGGCAGCCGGCCAGCAGCGCACGCAACCGGGGGTCGTCGACGACGAGCAGGAGGCGGCCCACGACGGTGTCATCGCACGAGCCGCTCCAGGGGTGACGCGCCGTGCTAACCGAGCAGGACTCGGCCGTCGTCGAGGACCACCTCGGTGTCGGCCACGTCGGCGACGGAGCGGTCGTGCGTGGCCAGGACGACCACTGCGCCGCGGCGCGCCTCGGCGAGCAGCACGTGCAGCACCCGGTCGCGGGTGGCTGCGTCGAGCTCGGCGGTGGGTTCGTCGGCGAGCAGCACCTCCGGGCGGCCGACCACGGCGCGGGCGACGGCGACCCGCTGCTGCTGCCCGCCGGACAGCTGCTCGACCAGATGGTCGCCGGTGCCGTCGAGCCCCACGGCGACGAGTGCCGCGTGGGCGCGCTCGCGCACCTCGCCGCGCGGCAGCCCCTGGGCCTGGAGCACGAGCTCGACGTTCTCTGCGGCGGACAGCAGCGACACCAGGCCGTAGCCCTGCAGGACGAGTCCGCAGCGATGCCGGAGCCCGCGGGACCGCGGGCCGACGACGGTGTCCTCCCAGACGATGCTGCCGGTCGTGACCGGTTCCAGTGCGGCCAGCGCGGCGATGAGGGTGGACTTGCCCGACCCCGAAACCCCTGTGATGGCGGTGATCTCGCCGGCCGGCGCGGTGACCGTGACGTCGTCGAGCACCTGCCGGCCGGCCCGGACGACACCCACGGACCGGGCAGCGACGAAGCGCGTCACGACACGATCTCGCCGTCGCGCAGATACATCGCGCGGTCGACCTGGGAGGCGATGTGCTCGTCGTGGGTGACGACGACGATCGTCGTGCCACCGGCGGCAGCGGTGATGAGCATCTCGACCACGTGTGCGCGGTTGAGCGCGTCCAGTTGACTCGTCGGCTCGTCCGCCAGCAACAGCCCGGGTGCCCCGGCGAGCCCGACGGCGAGGGACAGCCGCTGCTGCTCGCCGCCGGACAGTGCCCCGAGCCGGGACCGCCGGACATGGCCCAACCCGAGCTGCTCCAGCAAGTCCGCGGGCGGTCGCAGCCGGTCGCGACGGTCGCGGGGCACCGCGCGCTGCGCGAAGCGCACGTTGTCCTCCGCGTTGGCGTAGGGCAGCAGGTTGCGAGCAGGTCCCTGCACGACGACCCCGACCTCGCGGGCCCGCAGCGCGAGCAGGGCCCGCTCGCTCATCGCGCTGACGTCCTGGCCGCCGATGAGCGCCCGCCCCGACGTCGGCCTCTGCAGCCCTGCAAGCAGGGTGAGCAGGCTCGACTTGCCCGAGCCGGACGGCCCGAGCAGGGCCACCGACGATCCGGCCGCGATCTCCAGGTCGACGCCGCGCAGCGCGTGCACCTGCTCGCCGTCGACCTCGTAGACCATCTCGAGGGCCTCGACGCGCACGTCCAGGCCGGTCATGGTGCGGCCTCGCGAAGCAGCCCGGGGCGCGCCTGCCGCAGCAGGCCCAGGGCGGCGCCGGCAGCCGTGACGACAACCACCGTCGCAAGGACGACGAGAAAGAGCGTCAGGCCACCGACGTGCGGTGCGTACCTCAGCGCCGGGGCACCGCCCTCGGGCAGCTCCGGTACGGCGGGTAGGACGAGCAGGGCAGCGGCCAGACCTCCGGTGACGCCGAGGACCAGGGCTGTCCCGAGGACGAGGAGCTGCTCCCCGACCGCGGCCGCCAGCAGACTGCGTCGAGGCGCGCCGACGACCAGCATGGCGGCCAGCTCGAAGGACCGCCGCCGGCCGGACAGGTAGAGGGCCACGGCCGTCGCACCCGCCGCCAGCACGGCCGCGGCCGCTGCGGCGAAGGCGAACAGCAGCAGGCCGAGCGCGGGCGCGGACCGGTCGAGAAGGGCGCGCTGCGCGGTCGTCGTACGGGTGTCGACGATCTGGAGCCCGGTGGCACGCAGCCGCTCCACCGCGTCGCGGGGTGCGGCGTCGGAGAGCCACACCTGCTGGGTGGCGAACTCCTCGAACCGCGGCAGCGCGATCCTGACGAAGTCGAGGTCGACCAGCGAGGACTCCCGTCCCTGCTGGGGCACGACGTCGACGGCCGTGACCGGGTCGATCGGCACGAACAGGCCGTCGAAGTTCGCGACCGTAGGAAAGGCCGGGTCCATGACCGCGCCATTGCCGGCGGCAACGTGCAGCGGCCACGGCAGGGTGCTGCGCAGCAGCACCGGCACATCACCGCCGCTGACCGAGAAGCTCCACGTGAGGCCGTTCGGCAGGGGGGTCACCTCGCTCGTCGCGGGGCTGCCGACCAGTTGCTGGTGCCAGGCGCCCGGCGCGCCGAGGTCGACGGGAAGCAGCTGCCACCCTCCAGCGCGATGGTCGGCGATGCCTGTGATGCGCAGTGCGCCCTTCACGTCGGCGCCGGGCTGGCCGCCCGGGGGGACCACGATCCCGTCGAGGGTGCAGCCGGCCCCGCAGGCAGGCAGCCGGGCCGCGTAGCGGTGCGTTCCCGCACGCAGCTCACCCAGCGGCAGCGTCTGCTGCCCGTGTGCCCCGGTCACCAGCAGCTGCACGTCCTGCGTCGGCGTCGGCAGGGTCACCGGGGTGAGGTCGACGGCCACGGCGTCCCCGGTCAGCAGCAGGCGCGAGGGTGCCGGCCCGCCGATGGCCGCGGCGAGCTTCGCCTGGGAGAGGGGAGCGAAGTCGTCGCGCCAGTGGGCCACGTGCGGGAAGGCGTCGCTGTCGACCGCGAGCACGGTCCCGCGCATCCCGCCGAACGGCAGCCACAGCTCCGCCGCCATCGCCCAGGTCCCGTCGGGGTCGACGCGGCGCACCAGCCGGCGCAGGTCGGCGGTCCCCTCGGTGCGCACGATGACGACCTTCGCCGCACCGACGTCGGTGCTGGCCCGCTCTGCGCGGTTGCCCGCCGCGACGAGGGACCCGTCGACGGCGAAGGTCGCGAGGCCGACGGCCACGGCCAGCAATGCCGCGAGCCGCAGCCCCGCCGGGCGACGCGCCACCGTCCGGACCGCGAGGAACGGTCCCAGCCGGCTGCTCGCGCGGGTGCGTCGTACCAGGGTCGCGCAGACCGCGGGGAGCAGGCGCACCCCGAGGACCGCGACGACGACCACCAGCAGCAGCGGCACCAGCAGCGGCAGCGCGCTGTGCGAGCCCTCGTGCAGGACGCCGCGGGAGAGGAGCGCGACCAGGCCGATGAGCGAGCCCATCCCGACGAGCATCTCGATGACGGTGCCGGCGCGCCCGGGCTGGACGTCGCCCGTCCGTCGCCACTGCTCCAGGACCGGCCGGGTCAGCACCCGTCGGCCGGCGTACGCGGCGGCGACCAGCCCACCGGCGAGGGCACCCGCGGCGGCGAGCAGCGAGGGGGTCCGGATGACGACCGGGGTGCCGGGCGCGAGCACCGCGTCCCCGAGCAGGCGCACCGCGACGTCGGCGGCGAGCAGACCCAGGGGTACGGCGAGGATCAGCAGCACGATCGGCTCGAGCAGTCCCAGCAGCAGCGTCGGGCCTGCCCCGTAGCCGCGCAGCTTCGCGAGTGCGACCTCGCCGCCGCGTGCCTCGCTGGCGTCGGCGACGACCAGCCGCAGCACCACGAAGGCCAGCGCGACGAGCTGCAGGGTCACCACGAGCACCGACCGCCCCAGGTCGCGCCGGTCGGCGTCGGCCTTGTCGAGGACGGCCGCGAGCGACGTGATGGCGCGGGTGCCGTCCTGGCCGGCCTCGAGGGTGTTGGTGAAGTGCGTGACCTGGGCCCGCAGCCGCGCCTCGTCGTCGAGCCGGACGGTCGCGGGATCGAGGAGGTACTGCGCCACTGCGGTGACGTTGGCGGTCGCGGGCAGGTGGTCGGCGCCGGCGCGCGACAGGAACGTCGCGTCGAGGGTGTCGGGCTGGTCGTTGTTGCCGCTGTGCGCCTCGAAGTACGGGCCGTCGAACCAGTACGGGTCGGCCTCCGGCAGTGCGTAGGTCCCGACGACCCTGACCCTCACGCTGCCCCCGGGCTGGGAGCAGGCCCCGAAGTAGGTCTGTGCGCCGGGGCAGCCGGTGATCTGCGACCCGATGCCGAAGCCTGTGCTGCGCATCATCCGGGTGCTGATCAGCGCGTCCTGCGGGCCGGTCGGGCAGTGGCCGGCGGTGATGCGAAGGTGCTCGCAGGCGCCTTCGCGCCAGAGCAACCGGGTGCGCGCGGGGCCCTGCTTCCCGCCGGTGTCAAGGCTGTTCTGCAGCGACAGCACCCGGCGGGTGTCGGCGAACGGCGGCCCCGCCTTGGCCAGCTGCTTCTGCAGTCTGCCGAGGGGGTCGTTCTGCGGCAGGTCGGCAGACGTCACCTCGATGCCGGACGTGCTGACCGTCGCCGCGGTGAGGGCGTCGCGGAGCACGGATTCCCCGCCGGCACGTTGGTAGAGCGCGCCGGCGGCCGCGGCCGCGGTCGTGATCGTCGCGACCAGCAGCACCGCGAGGGACACCCCCCGCCGGTACCAGAGGGCGCGCAGCGCGAGGGTCAGGCTCGGCACCGGCGCATCCTGCCAGCCGCTCGGCCGCCGGCGCCGAAGCTGGCCGATCCGTGCCCGGACCGTTGCCGCCCCGTGATCCAGCCGAGGCACCTGGGTGCGCTGCCAGCACCTGCTGACGACCGAGCCCCCGCGAGGATCACGCGTCACGCTGACGCGTCACCCTCGTTGGGCCAGCGACAAGGAGGACGACGTTGCGACGCACCCTGACCTGGCTGGTGCTTGGCGCGTTCCTGGCCGGGACCGCAACTGGTCTGACCGCTCGCGCATCAGCGCCCGCGGATGGCCAGACGCTGGTGCTGGTGCGTACGACGTCCGGGCCGGCATCGTTCAGCCTCACGATCCAGGGCAGCCTGGACCATGAGCATTCGCGGGGCTTCGACGGCGCCTTCAGTGCCCGTGTTGACGGCGGCCGCCTGACCAGGATCGCATCGCTCGGCGCTGAGGCGTTCTTCTACGACTCCGACCCGGAGGCGAAGGTTGCGCAGAACCGCGTCAAGGTATGCAGACCGCTGGGCGGCTGCATTGTGAACCGCACGCTGGCCTACGGGATCGGCATCGATTCCACCGACCATGGTGGCTCGGACGTCGACAACAGGCTGTTCGTCGTCGAAGAAGGCCCCGCGAACATTCAGTTCCACGGGCAGGGTTGGACGCTGCGCAAGGTGCCGCTGCGCTACCGCTATGTCCTCGCCGCAGATGCCGACGCCGATGGTGCCTTCACCGGAGTGAATTCCGTGGAGATGTTCCGCCGGGCAAGCCTGTCAGGCGGACCGGACGGCAGCGCTGCCAGCGCCGAACCTCCCTGCAGCACGTCCACCGTCGGGGTTGCGGCCGAACCCGTGCCTAGAGGCGCCGGCACCATCACGTTGAGTGGTGGCGCGACGCCGCAGAGCGTCACGTGCCCGACCAACCTCGCGGACCCAGTTCTTACGGGT
>JAWWOJ010000275.1:0-6383 GCA_033851885.1 Frankiales bacterium
CGGGCCGCAGCGGGCTGGCCGCACTGCTGACCACGCACGCCCTGTGCGCCGCCGGCGACGCCATGGTGGCGGTCGCGCTGGCGACCAACACCTTCTTCTCGGTCGACGCCGGCGAGGCCCGCGGCAAGATCGCGCTCTACCTGGTGCTGACGCTGCTGCCGTTCTCGCTGCTCATCCCGGTGGCGGCCCCGCTGCTCGACCGCTTCCCCCACGGCCGTCGCAACGTGCTCGCGATCACCGCGCTCGGTCGCGGCCTGCTCGCCTGGACGCTGGCAGGGTCGCTGGCGTCGCTGGGCTTCTACCCGCTGGCGATGGTCATCCTGGTCCTGCAGCGGGCCTACTCGGTGGCCCGCGCCGCTGCCGTCGTACGCGTCCGTCCCCCGGCGCTGGGGCTGGTCGCCGCCAATGCGCGCATGAACATCGCGTCCCTCGCGAGCTCGGGCATCGCCGCCGGCGTGGGCTTCGCGCTGGCGAAGGGTCCCGGCACGCAGTGGGACCTGCGGGTGTCGGCCGTGCTGTTCCTCGTCGCCGCGACGACCGCCTTCCGGTTGCCCTCGCGGATCGACGCCCCGCCGGAGCCGCGCACGGAGTCGAGGAAGACCTTCGCGATGCGCACCGCCACGCTGCTCATCCGCCGCCCGCTGGTCGCGACCGTGGCGCTGCGCGGCGCGACCGGACTGCTCACCCTCGGCCTCGCGATCCTGCTCAAGGCGCACCATGCGTCGGTCTTCCACGCCGCTCTCGTGCTCGGCGCGGGCGTGGCGGGTGGTCTCGTCGGTACGGCCCTGGCCTCACGCCTGCCGGCGGCCCGGGTCGCGCGCATCACCGCCCTGGCGCTGCTCGCGCCGATGCTCGCCTGCGGGGCGGCGGCGGTCCTCGGCGGCACGCTGTTCAACGCCCTGGCCGTCGGGTCGGTGGGGCTCGGCGCGTCGCTCGGCAAGTACTCCCTCGATGCCGCCCTGCAGACGCACGCCGGCGAGGCCCAGGTCGGCTCGGCGTTCGCCAAGTCGGAGACGTTCCTGCAGCTCGGCTGGGCCGCCGGCGGCGCCCTCGGGCTGCTGCTGTCGCTCGTCGACCAGCCGCTCGGCCTCGACGGTGCGCTCCGCACGATCTTCGCGATGACCACCCTCATCCCGGTGGCCGGCCTCATCTACGCCGCCCGCGCCCACAAGGACGCCGTGGATGTGGACATAAGGGGTGCTGGCGGGCCCGCTGGCTAGCCCCTATGTCCACATCCACGCGCGGGAGGTGTCAGCGGGACCAGCTCACGTCCTTCGACCACGTCGTGAAGCCGAGCCGCTCGTAGAGCCCGATGGCCGCGGCGTTGGACTCGTCGACGTACAGCAGCGCCTCCGACAGCCCCAGGCCGGCGAGGTGGTGCAGCCCGAGCAGCGTCAGGCCCTTGCCGAGGCCCGTGCCGCGCTCCGAGGCGGCGACCCCCACGACGTACACCTCGCCGATGGCCGGGTGCCCGTGGCCATCGGCGCCGTGCACCTTGGTCCAGTGGAAGGCCACGAGTCGCCCGTCGCGCTCGGCGAGGAAGAACCCGGCCGGATCGAACCACGACTCCTTCTCCCGTAGCAGCACCTCGTCGACCGACCAGTCGCCCTGGTCGGGGTGCCCGGCGAACGCCTCGTTGTTGAGGGCGGTCCAGGCCTGCTCGTCGGAGCCCACCACGAAGGGCCGCACAGAGACGCCCTCCGGCAGCGCCGCGGCCGGCAGGTCGGACAGCGGCCGGCGCATCTGCCGCAGCACCCGCGTCCGCGAGAAACCGAGCGCCTCCGCGAGCCGCGCGGCCGCCGGGTTCTCCGACCGCGCCCACAGCCGCAGCCGCCCGTCGGGCGTCAGCGTGAGCGCCCGCTCGACGAGGCTCCGCCCGACCCCCTGACGGCGGTACGACGGCAGCACCGCCACCTCTCCGGAGGACCCAGCCACCTGGTCGGTCACATCCAGGTGCGCATAGCCGGCGAGCTGCCCGTCGATGCGCGCCAGCACGTGCTGCACGTGGGCGTCGCCGCCGCCGGGCAGGTGCAGCAGCACGTGGTCCGACAGCGGCGGCGTACCGTCGGCGAGCTTGACGGCGTGCACGAGCTCCTTGACCTCGGCCACCTCCTCGGGCGACAGTCGAGGGCGCACGGCCAGGGTCGTCACGATCCCGACGCTAGTGCGTTCAGGTATCGGTAACCCGGGGGACACCAGCAGCGATGACTCCTGCGATGACGACCCTCCCCGGCCGCCGGGTGCTCGTGACCGGCCTGCCCGGGTCGGGGAAGACCTCGGTGGCGATGACGCTGGCCGCCCGTCAGGCGTTGCAGCACATCGAGGTCGACCGGCTCTACTACGGGCCGGGGTACTCCACCCGCGCGTCGTTCGTCGACGACCTGCAGGTGGCGATCGCCGAGGACGCCTGGTGCCTCGACGACTTCGGGGTGCCGCAGTCCCGCGACCTGGTCTGGGCCGCGGCCGACACCCTGATCTGGCTGGACCTGCCGTGGGGCATCGCGTTCGCGCGGGCGGTCCGACGCACCTGGCGCCGGTTGCGGCACCAGTCCGAGGTGCTGCCGGGCTGCTACGAGACCTGGCTGGGCTGGGGCCGTCCGTACCACCCGGTGTTCCTGTCGCTCACCACCCACCGCCGGATGCGCCGCGTCATGGAGCAGCGGCTCGCACGGCCGGAGTACGCGCACCTGATCGTGGTGCGGTTGCGCAGCCGGCGCGAGGTCGAGGAGCTCCTCGGGCCGGCGCCCTACAGCCTGGCGGTCTGAACCGCGGGTACGTCCGGCACGTCCTCGGGGAGCGCCGAGATGGGCTGCGTGACGAACTTGTAGCCGACGTGCCGCACGGTGCCGATGAGCTGCTCGTGCTCGGCGCCGAGCTTGGCGCGCAGCCGGCGGACGTGCACGTCGACGGTACGGGTGCCTCCGTAGTAGTCGTAGCCCCACACCTCCTGCAGCAGCTGGGCCCGGGTGAAGACCCGGCCCGGGTGCTGTGCGAGGTACTTCAGCAGCTCGAACTCCTTGAAGGTGAGGTCGAGCGCGCGGCCGCGCAGCCGGCAGGTATAGGTGCCCTCGTCGATGGTGAGGTCGCCCGCGCGGACGACGCCCGGCTCGGACGCCGCCGCCTCGGGTACGACAGCCCGGCCCGTCGCGAGCCGGAGCCGCGCGTCGACCTCGGCGGGGCCGGCGGTGTCGAGCAGCACGTCGTCGATGCCCCACTCCGCGGTCAGCGCGACCAATCCACCCTCGGTGAGCACGGCAAAGACGGGGACGGACACACCGGTGGTGCGCAGCAGCCGGCACAGCGAGCGGGCCTGCACCAGGTCGCGGCGCGCGTCCACGAGGATCGCGTCGGCACTGGGACCGCCGGTCTCGTCGAGGAGCGCGCTCACCTCGAGCGGGGCGACCCGCACGCTGTGAGCCAGCAGCCCCAGGGCGGGAAGCACCTCAGCAGACGGCGTCATAGCGTTCGTGAGAAGGAGCAGCGTGGCCATGCGGGCGGACCTCCGAAGGCGGCTCGTGGGGAAGCCGGGGAGAGGCGCCATTGCCTCGCGAACTCCGTCAGGCTACCGGATGCCCTCCCCGGACCGACGCCCCTACCGCCGTGGATGTGAACACATGGGGTCGCACAGCCCCCTCCCGCCAGCCCATATGTCCACATCCACGCCGGCAGGACACGGCGGCAGCAGAGGGGTCTGCGAGGATCCGCACGTGAGCATGGTGGCGGAGCGGGTGCATGCCGCGCGGCCGCCGATGGTCGGTCAGGCGCTGGGCAGCGTCCTGCTCGGCGGGGTGCTGCTCGCGCTGGCGTACCTCGACGAGAACGCCCTGCTCGGCGGCGTGGCGCTCGTGCAGGTGCTCTGCGTGCTCGGCTTCCTCGCCGTGGCGGAGGCACCCGCAGCGGTCGGCGTCTTCGGCATCGCGATGGCGGCTGCTGTCGCCGCAGACGTGACGGTGGTCCTCGACGACGGCCGGGTCCGCTACCTCGCCGGCGTCCTCGGGCTGGCGCTGGTCCTGGGGCTGCTGCACCAGCTCGCCCGGCGCGACCGCAGCCGGGTCACCGAGTCCCTCGCGGACACCCTGGTGGCCGTCACGCTGGTCACCGCCGCCGCCGGCCTCGCCGCAGCGGCCCGCACCCCGCACGGGACCTGGCCGCTGAGAACCGCGCTGGCCGCCGCGGCGGCAGCCCTCGTCGCGGGCCGCGTCGGCGATCTCGTGATCCACCGGCCCGCCCTCGCGATCGGCTCCACCCGGGCCTGGCCCGGGCTGCTGCTCGCCCTCGGCACCGGCGTCGCGGCCGCCGTCGTCGTGGCCGCCCAGGACGCCCAGGACCACCTGGCCACCGACCAGGCCGCCCTGCTGGGCCTGACGGCCGCCGCGGCCGTCGCCGCCACCGACCTGCTCCTCGACCTCGCCGCCGCGGAGCTGACCTCCGACGAGACGAGGAGGGTGGCGGCGCTGCGCCCGACCAGCCTGTTCGTGCCGTTCGCCCTGCTCGGCCCGGTCGTCCTCGCCGCCGTCCGCCTCCTCGAACGATGAGAAAGTTGCTCCTCTCGCTGCTCGTCCTGGTCGTGCTGCTCGCCGTCGCGGACCGGGTCGCCGTCCACTACGTCGACCGGGCCGTCGCCGACCGGATGCAGGCCGACGGCAAGCTCGACGCGCGCCCGGTCGTGGACATCAAGGGCTTCCCGTTCCTCACGCAGGCGCTCGGCGGCCGCTACGACCGCACCGACGTGCACATCCGCGACCTCACCCGCGGCGGCGTCACGATCAGCCGCCTCGACGTGACGGTCACGGGCGCGAGCATCCCGCTGTCGAAGGTCGGCCAGGCCACCGCCGTACCCGTCCAGGCGATCCACGCCACCGCCTTGCTCACCTACTACGAGCTCGCGCATGAGAGCGGTCTCGCCGGGATCACCGTGAAGGCCCAGGGCTCGCAGCAGGTGCAGGTCACCGGCAAGATCGCGGGGGTCTCCGGGTCCGTCACCTCCACGATCGCCCTGAAGGGGGACCGGATCGTGGTCAGCTCCCTCGGCGGCGTGCTCGACTTCAGCGTGCGGATCCCGGCGCTTCCCTACGGCCTGCACCTCGACAGCGCGAGCGCAGCGGCCGACGGCATCCACCTGGTCGCGTCCTCCGGGCCCACGGTTCTCACCAGCAAATGACTAAGAATCCACCCACCCTGTGCCGATGAGTCCCTGGTGAAGCGCCTGTCCCTGCTGCTGCCCCTGCTCCTGCTCGGCTCCGTCCTGGGCGCGCTGCCCACGACCAGCCCCGCGACGGTCGCGGCGGCGAGCACCAGCTACCAGCCCGCCCTGCCCGTGAACGCGAGCGTGTTCTACGCCGTCCAGAAGGCGTCGCCGTCCCGCGTCCACCCCGCGAAGCCTGCCGTCGTCAACGACGTCGAGGTGATCCGCAAGCAGGTCCTCGACATGCAGTACGCCGGCCAGCAGGTCGGCCTCTACTCCTGGCTCGGCCGGGGCAGCTACCCCGACCAGGTGTTCGGCAGCCACCTGCGTGGGGCCGACGACACCACCTTCCGCTGGGCGATCCTCAACGAGAACGAGGGGCACGGCGGCAACCCGTCCTCGACCGCCGCCCGGGCCGACCTCGACTGGATCTACTCCCGCTACGGCAGCGACCCGAACTACTTCCGCATCGGTGGCAAGCCGGTGATGTTCCTCTACGGCGACGCCGGCGACACCTGCAACGCCGCCGCCCGCTGGGAGGCCGCCGACAGCGCGCACCGCTTCTACATCGTCATGAAGACCGTCAGCGGCTACGCCGGCTGCCGCCCGCAGCCGCAGGGCTGGTACGGCTACGCGCCGGCCAACGGGCACTGGGCACAGGGCAACTCCTTTGCCGTCAGCCCCGGGTTCAACAAGGTCGGCGAGTCCGGCCCCCGCCTCGTGCGCAGCGTGGCGCGCTTCGCCTCCGACGTGCGCGCGATGAAGGCCGCCAAGGTCCGCTTCAAGATCATCACCACGTGGAACGAGTGGATGGAGGCCACCGGCGTCGAGACCGCACGGGAATGGGCGAGCCGGTCGGGCCACGGCGCGTACGTCGACCAGCTGCACAGCATCCTCGGCCAGGCCGTGTCCACGCCCGCCGCGCCGACCGTCCTCAACGCCAGCGTGAACGGCCAGGACGTGACGCTCAGCTGGAACGCCAGCTCGGGCGCCACCTCCTACCAGGTCTTCCGCAACGGCTGCCTGGTCGCCACCGTGTCGAGCACGTCCTGGACCGACTCGGCCCTCGCCGACGCGTCGGGCTCGTGGTTCGTCAAGGCGGCCAACTTCAGGGGTACGTCGAGAAGGGGCCCGGTCCGGATGGCGGCCGCCGGGACGCCGAGCGCTGCGGCGCCCAGTGCCCGTGACGGTCTCGTCG
>JAWWOJ010000138.1:0-2979 GCA_033851885.1 Frankiales bacterium
GCGTTCGGTCGGGTGCACGGACAGAACCTTTTCGAGTGGTTCACCAGCCATCCGGAGCAGGGCGAGCACTTCACGCGGGGGCTGGCGGGGTTGACGCTGGCGGACGCGCCTTTCGTGGTGGCCGCGCTCGACCCGCCGCACCAAGGAGTGGTCTGCGACGTCGCCGGTGGCCGCGGCGTGCTCCTCGCGGAGATCCTTCACGCCCGGCCCGAGCTACGGGGCGTTCTGGTCGAGTCCGAGGGTGTGCTCAGCCGGGCCAAGGCCTACCTCGGCGAGCGCGGACTCCTCGACCGGGTCGAGCTGGTCACGGGAGACATGTTCGCGCCACTCGACGTCACGGCAGACCTCTACCTCCTGAAATGGATCCTCCACGACTGGGACGACGCGACCTGCGTGACGCTGCTGAAAGGCGTCGCCGCGACGATGCCAACGGGCGCACGGCTGGCGGTCATCGAGGGAATTCAGGACCGCAACGTCGCGGATCCGCGCTTCTCGATGATTGACCTGGAGATGCTGGTGGTCACCGAAGACGGTCGAGAGCGCTCGGCCGCAGAGCTGCGCCGGCTCATGACGGATGCCGGCATGAGGGCCGACGATGTGCGCATCACAGCGCCCGGCACGGCGGTGCTGTTCGCATCCGCCTGAGGGACGCGGCCTACCAGTCCGACGCGTTGGGGCGAACCGAACAACGTCCCGCGCGAAGGGAATGCCGCTCCTGGGCGCCGGAGGCGAGCCGAGGATGTGCCGTTCTTCCGTCTCTGCTGAGCGCGCTCGACACCGCAGATTGGCGACAGCTACCGCGCCGACCTGGGCGTAGCCGACGACCGGATGCTGGGCGCCGGCGACCATCCGCGGGTCCTCGGAGACCCGTCACTCCCGCATGACGAGCAGCCAAGCATCGAAGGCACGCTGATCGTGGGTGCGGTCGAGCAGCTCGTCGTCCGGCGGGGCGGCGTCGACCAGCAGCAGCTCCGCCTCGGCTCTCATGATCGCTCGGAGAAGACTGCGGCGACCGTTGGGCATGTCGATCGTGAAGGTGACTATTCCGGGCTCGGGCTGGTGGGGATCCAGTGAGCGGTGGTTGGCCATGAGGTCGAGCAGTTCGTCGACGTCTTCGCCGAAGACCGTCTGCTCCCTCACGCCACACGCAGCCGGGGCACGGCTCGGAGCCGGGGTTCGGCACCTGCGGGGCCCTCGTGGCCCCACAGCCGACGCCAGCCGTGATCCGTCACGAGGAACCACTCGCCTGAGTAGACGTCGAGGCTCGCTTTGGCGTTCAGCCAGGCGTTGAGGCCCAGCACGTCGGAGGGCAGCGGCACTGCACGGCCGAGTCGACGCCTGATCAGGTAGGCCGTCTTTGTGGGCGCGCGTCGCGTCCACGGCTCGGCGCCAGCATCCTCCAGAGCTCGCGTGAGGTCGTCGTTGAAGGAGTCCTCGGTGAAGGCCTCATGCACCTCGCTCGCGCCGAGCAGCACCTCGCCCTCGTTGCGGACGACCACGACGAGGTCCGGGCCCACGATGAGCAAGCCACGCCGACCGATCTCTCGGAACAGCGCCTCGGGATCCTCGAGGAACGTCGGGTTGCAGGACTTGCACTCTTCTCTCATGCGGCTGCACTGTCGCGCGGCTCGAGCGTTCCTGCCGGGCTGCATCCACAGCCGGCTGGGCTGTGGATCGAGCCAGGCGCATGACGGTCGTTCCGTGACAGCCTCTCCAGCCTTCGAGAGGGAGATCATGCGACGACTCGTTAGCACCTTGGGACACCTGGACGTGGTCCCGGCCCTGAACGAGGCCGAGTTCCAGTACCTGACCGGATTCGCCGAGACGCGACGCTGCGCGCGACCTGAGGGCCCGCTGTGGGTGCCGCTCGACCCGTTCGGGCGCTGCTCGGACCGAGCGCTGACCTGCTCCCAGCAGGACACGAGGGCCGCCGACCAACCGGGACTGTGGTGCAGCTGGGTGCCGAGCTGCCGAGGCAGCTGCCTGACTCTGCTCGAAGGGGACGAGGAGCGAGGCTGGGTCAACCACCTGGCGTGGCTGCAGTACCTGCTGGACACCTTCTTGACGCCCGGAGCCAGGGCGACGCAGCAGGAGGGGTTCGAGGAGTTCAGCTTCGACCACGTGGTGTCGGGCGCGGTCGCGACATACACCGGGGACGGCCGGCTTGCCCTGCTCAAGAGCGACGGGAGGAAGGTCTGGGAAGAAGTCCTGAGGCCGCCGGATGTGCCCGAGTGGCTGGCATGATATCTGCAAATCAGCAGCATTGCAGCTATTCTGCATGCATGGTGGCTGTGACAGTGCGAGACGTGCCGGACGAGGTCCGCAATGAGCTCGCGGCTCGTGCGGCGAGGCGCGGGCAGTCCTTGCAGGAGTACTTGTTGGCAGAGCTGCGTGACATCGCGGCCCGACCTTCGGCGATCGACGTGGTGTCCGCGGCGCGGGCTCGCCTCGCTGCGGTCGGCGGCCAGGTGAGGGCGTCGGACATCGTCCGGGCGGTGAAGGCAGACCGTCGTTGACGGTCGTCGTCGATGCCTCGGTGGTGGTGGCCGCCCTCGTCGATGGCGGGCCAGAAGGCGCCTGGGCTGCCAGGGTGCTCGCCGCTCCACTCGTCGCGCCCGAGCTGATGCCGTTCGAGTGCGCGAACGTCCTGCGACGCCTCGCGGCGACCGGACGCCTCGGTGACGATCTCGCTACGCAGGCTGCGACGGACGTGCTGCTGCTCGGTGTCGAGCTGTGGCCCTACGCTCCGCTCGCCGAGCACGCCTGGTCACTGCGCGGGGAGCTCACGATCTACGACGCGAGCTATGTCGCGCTCGCTGCAGAGCTTGACGCGCCGCTGGCCACGCTGGACGCCAAGCTCGTGCGCGCCGGCGCTCGGAAGTGCCAGTTCCTGACGCCTGGCTCGGAGCCCCTCCTCTGAGCAGGACCTGGCTCGGCACGCGCGACCCTTTCGTCCTAGTTTCGTTGTAGGGAGGGATC
>JAWWOJ010000299.1:0-9472 GCA_033851885.1 Frankiales bacterium
TGCCGATGGCCTACAGCGCCGGCTTCAGCCCGCACCCGAAGGTCAGCTGGGTCGGTGCGGCGGCGACCGGCGTGGCCAGCGAGGCGGAGTACGTCGAGATCGCGCTCGCCGAGGTCCGGGTGGTCGAGGACATCCGGGCCGCTCTGGACGCGTCGTTGCCGGACGGGATCGACCTGGTGGAGGCCGTCGAGGCCGCCCCGGGCACCTCCTTCGCGGACCTCGTGCAGGCCAGCCGGTGGGAGATCGCCCTGCCCGCCGTACCTCTTGAATCCCTGCAATCCGCCGTCGCGACCTTCCTCGAGAAGGACGCCATCGAGGTGGAGCGGATGACCAAGAACGGGCGCCGCGCGTTCGACACCCGCGGGCCTGTGGTGTCGATGCGCGCCACGAAACGTGACGACTGTGCGATACTTCACCTGGTTGTGCAGCACGTGACGCCTGCCGTACGACCCGACGACGTTCTCTCCGGACTCCGTTCGGTGAGCGACCTCGCGACACCGGTGCCGCCCGCGGCCACCCGCCTGTCGCAGGGACCGCTCACGGCGGACGGGGAGGTCGGCGACCCGCTCGCACCCGGCAACCCCGGGGCAACGCGACAGGTCGACGAAGCCGCCGGCTCCCTCTAGGGGGAGCGCCTACAGACTTTGCACTCCCGCGTCCATCTGGAAGCGGGAGCGACCCACGAGGGTCGGAGCGGCAGCGTCACGCACCGACCGGACCGGAGCTCCGTGCTCGACGACGAGTCGACTGACACCCCTACCATCGCTTCTGAGGACGTCACGTCCGTGGAAGCCCCGAAGAAGGCCCCCCGGCGCCGCGCCACCAAGGCCGCGGCCGCTCCTGCTCCCGAGGCCGCCGGCGAGCCGGTGGAGAAGCCCAAGAAGGCTGTCGCCAAGAAGGCGCCTGCCAAGAAGGCGGCCCCTCGGAAGGCAGCGCCCAAGAAGGCAGCCGCCGCTCCGGAGGAGGAGCTCGCCGACGAGACCCTCGCCGCGGGGGACGACGCCCCGGCCCGCGCCGCCCGCGCGCCGATGGTCGTGACGTTCCAGGCCCCCGAGCCGGTCGTCGCCGCGCCGCGTACCCGTCGCCGCGCCGGCACCGACGGAGCCGTCAAGCCCGAGGAACTGCTCACCGAGACCGAGGCCGAGGAGGAGACCGACGAGGGCTCCGACGACGCCGAGGAGGGCACCGGTGCCCCCCGTCGGCGCCGCCGTGGCCGCCGCGGACGTGGCGGTGCCTCCCGCGCCGCCGACGGCTCCGAGGACTCGGAGGAGACCGAGGAGCCTGAGGAGTCCGACGACGAGGAGTCCGACGGAGAGGACAGCGCCGCCAGCACCCGCCGTCGCCGTCGCCGTCGCCGGTCGGGCACCGGTGCAGCTGGTGAGGACTCCGAGGACAGCGGAGTCGACGGAGTGCCCACCGTCGTCCACGTCCGCGAGACCCGCCAGCGCCAGCCCCGCAGCCGGGACGGCGGCAACGCCGCCGACGAGGACGGCGTGCGCGGGATCAGCGGCTCCACCCGGATGGCTGCCAAGCGGGTACGCCGCCAGGAGGGCCGTGACTCCGGTCGCAAGCGCGCCCCGATCCTCACCGAGTCCGAGTTCCTCGCCCGCCGCGAGGCCGTGGACCGCCAGATGGTCGTGCGCCAGAAGGGCGACCGCACCCAGATCGCGGTGCTCGAGGACGGCATCCTCGTCGAGCACTACGTCACGAAGCAGTCCGCCACGTCCTACGCCGGCAACGTCTACCTCGGTCGCGTGCAGAACGTGCTGCCCTCCATGGAGGCGGCGTTCGTCGACATCGGCAAGGGCCGCAACGCCGTGCTCTACGCCGGCGAGGTCAACTGGGAGGGCGTCTCCGGCGGCTCCCGCAAGATCGAGCAGGTCCTGAAGTCCGGCCAGGAGGTCCTGGTCCAGGTCAGCAAGGACCCGATCGGCCACAAGGGCGCCCGCCTGACGTCGCAGATCAGCCTGCCCGGCCGCTACCTCGTCTACGTGCCCGAGAGCTCGATGACGGGCATCTCCCGCAAGCTGCCGGAGAACGAGCGCACCCGCCTGAAGAACATCCTCAAGAACGTCGTGCCCGAGGGCGCCGGCGTCATCATCCGCACCGCCGCGGAAGGCGTCGCGGAGGAGGAGATCGCCAAGGACGTCCGGCGGCTGCAGGCGCAGTGGGAGGTCATCCAGACCAAGGCGAAGCAGGGTGGCGCCCCGAAGGCGCTGCACACCGAGCCCGACCTGGTCATCAAGGTCGTCCGCGACATCTTCAACGAGGACTTCAACGGCCTCGTCGTCCAGGGCGAGTCCGAGTGGGAGACGATCCGCGACTACGTCGAGTTCGTCGCCCCCGACCTCGCGCCGCGCATCAAGAAGTACGCCGGCAACGGCGACGTCTTCGCCGAGCACCGCATCGACGAGCAGCTGCTCAAGGCCCTCGACCGCAAGGTCTACTTGCCGTCCGGCGGCTCGCTGGTCATCGACCGCACCGAGGCGATGGTCGTCATCGACGTCAACACCGGCAAGTACGTCGGCAAGGGCGGCAACCTCGAGGAGACCGTCACCCGCAACAACCTCGAGGCCGCGGAGGAGATCGCCCGTCAGCTCCGGCTGCGCGACCTCGGCGGGATCATCGTCGTCGACTTCATCGACATGGTCCTCGAGAGCAACCGCGACCTGGTCGTACGCCGCCTCGTCGAGTGCCTCGGCCGCGACCGCACCAAGCACCAGGTCGCCGAGGTCACCTCGCTGGGCCTGGTGCAAATGACCCGTAAGCGGGTCGGCCAGGGGCTGCTGGAGTCCTTCAGCGAGACCTGCGAACACTGCAACGGCCGCGGTGTGAAGATCTTCACCGAGCCGATCGACGCCAAGCCGCACCGCGAGGAGCGCGACCGCGCCCCCAAGGTCGGCGCCAAGGCCCCCCTTCCGCCCGGGGCACCCTCCGACGAGACCCCGCCCGTGGGGACTGCCGGGGGTGGCCGCAAGCGCCGCCGTGGCGGCCGCGGCGGCGGGCCGGACCCGACCGTGGACCTCACGGACGAGGCCACTGAGGCCACGGAGGCCTCTGAGGCCTCTGAGGCCGACGTGGCAGAGCAGGTCGCCGAGCTCATCGAGATCCCCGACGAGGCTCCTCTGGAGGACGTCCTCGAGCAGGCAGAGCCGGTGGTGCTCGAGCCCGACGCGGTGCCCGTCGTCGACGACGAGCCCTTCGAGGAGCCCGAGCTCACCGCCGTACCCGCTGACCAGGCGGCGGAGCCCGTCAAGAAGCGCCGCCGCGCCGCCGTCCGCCCCGCAGGCAGCCCCACCACCTGACCATGGATGTGAACAGGTGGGGTCTGGGCCTTCGGCCCGACGACCCCACCTGTTCACATCCACGCGGGGAGGGTTTGAGCGCCGGGCGCAGTGTCCGGTAGTCTGTGCAGGTTCCGCGCGTGCCAGGGTGCGCGCCCGAACCCCCATCTAGCGAGGAGCAGGTCCGTGTACGCCATCGTCAAGACCGGCGGCAAGCAGTACAAGGTCGCCGTCGGTGACACTGTCGAGATCGAGAAGCTCGACGGTGCCGCTGGCTCGACGGTGACACTGCCTGCCCTGCTCGTCGTCGACGGCGAGACCGTCACCAGCGACGCCAAGGCGCTCGCGGGCGTGAAGGTCTCCGCCGAGATCGTCGCGGCCACCAAGGGCCCGAAGATCAGGATCATGAAGTACAAGAACAAGACCGGGTACAAGAAGCGCATGGGCCACCGCCAGCAGCTCACCCAGGTCAAGGTGACCGAGATCGTGAAGGGCTGACGGCATGGCACACAAGAAGGGCGCTAGCTCGTCCCGCAACGGTCGTGACTCGAACGCCCAGCGCCTCGGCGTGAAGCGCTTCGGTGGCCAGGTCGTCAAGGCCGGCGAGATCATCGTCCGCCAGCGCGGCACCCACTTCCACCCCGGCGACCTGGTCGGACGCGGTGGCGACGACACGCTGTTCGCGCTCGCCCCGGGCGCCGTGACCTTCGGCTTGAAGCGCGGTCGCAAGACCGTGAGCATCACGCCGGTCGCTTAAGACCACACGACAAGGGGCGGGCCTTCGGGTCCGCCCTTTGCCTTTGAGAGGCAGTAGTGACCACCTTCGTCGACCGCGTTGTCCTGCACGTCAGTGCCGGGGACGGCGGGCACGGCTGCGCCTCGGTACGGCGGGAGAAGTTCAAGCCGCTCGGGGGTCCCGACGGGGCGGACGGTGGCCACGGCGGGGACGTGGTGCTGGTCGTCGACCACAACGTGACGACCCTGCTCGACTACCACTACCACCCGCACCAGAAGGCCACGAGCGGCAAGCCCGGCGCCGGCGACATGCGGCAGGGCGCCAACGGCCAGACGGTCGAGCTGCCCGTCCCCAACGGCACCGTGGTCGTCGGACCCGACGGCGAGGTCCTCGCAGACCTGATGGGCGAGGGCACCCGCTACGTCGTCGCCAAAGGTGGGCAGGGCGGGCTCGGCAACGCCTCGCTCGCGTCGACCAAGCGCAAGGCCCCCGGCTTCGCGCTGCTCGGCACGCCCGGCGAGACGGCCGAGATCACCCTCGAGCTCAAGTCGGTCGCCGACGCGGCCCTCGTCGGGTTCCCGTCCGCCGGCAAGAGCTCGCTGATCGCCGCGATGTCGGCCGCCCGACCGAAGATCGCCGACTACCCGTTCACGACCCTGATCCCGAACCTCGGCGTCGTGCAGGCGGCCGGCACCACGTTCACCGTTGCCGACGTCCCGGGCCTCATCCCGGGCGCCGCGCAGGGCAAGGGCCTCGGCCTGGAGTTCCTGCGCCATGTCGAACGGTGCGCCGTCCTCGTCCACGTGCTCGACTGCGGCACCCTCGACAACTCGCGCGACCCTGTCGGCGATCTCGAGGCCATCGAGTCCGAGCTGGCGCAGTACAAGACGTCGCTGATGGACCGGCCGCGGCTCGTCGTCCTCAACAAGGCCGACCTGCCAGAGGGCCATGACCTCGCTGACATCGTGACCCCCGAGCTGGAGGCCCGCGGCTACCGCGTCCTCACGGTCAGCGCCGTCTCCCGACTCGGCTTGAAGGAGCTGGCCTTCGCGCTCGCCGAGGAGATCGAGGCCTGGCGCAAGGCGCAGCCGATCGAGCAGGCCACCCGCATCGTGTTGCGGCCGACGGCGGTCGACGACCTCGGCTTCGACGTGCACCTCGACGGCGAGATCTACGTCGTCACGGGCGCGAAGCCGCAGCGCTGGGTGCAGCAGACCGACTTCAACAACGACGAGGCGGTCGGCTATCTCGCCGACCGGCTGGCCCGGCTCGGGGTCGAGAAAAAGCTGGCGGACCTGGGGGCCACCCCGGGCGTCGAGGTGGCGATCGGCGAGGTCGTCTTCGACTGGCAGCCGACCCTGCTCGAGGAGTTTGCGAGCGGGATGCGCGGTCAGGACGTGCGCTTCGAGAACCGCGACCGCACGAACGCCGAGCAAAGGCGGTACGAGAAGGACCTGCGCCGTGCCGAGCGACTGGGTCTCGAGCTCGACGAATAGGGTTCGACGGTGACCAGAGCCGCGATCGCCGACGCGCAGCGGCTCGTCGTCAAGGTCGGGTCGTCGTCGCTCACCACCGCCCAGGGCGGGCTGGACGTCGCACGCCTCGACGCCCTCGTCTCATCGCTCGCCACCCGCAACGGTCTGGTGCTCGTGTCGTCCGGCGCCATCGCCGCCGGGCTCGCACCGCTCGGTCTCGCCAAGCGGCCCCGCGACCTCGCCACCCAGCAGGCGGCCGCCTCGGTCGGGCAGGCGGAGCTCGTCCACTCGTACTCGCTGGCGTTCGCCCGGCACGGCCGCACGGTCGGCCAGGTGCTGCTCACGGCCGACGACGTCGTCCGCAGGGCGCACTACCGCAACGCCCAGACCACCCTCGACCGACTGCTGGCGCTCGGCGTCGTCCCTGTGGTGAACGAGAACGACGCCGTGGCCACCGACGAGATCCGGTTCGGGGACAACGACCGGCTCGCGGCCCTCGTGGCGCACCTCGTACGGGCCGATGCACTCGTCCTGCTGTCCGACGTGGACGGCCTGCACGACGGTGACCCGCGCAAGAGCGGCACCTCGCTGATCCCGACCGTCGAGAGCCCCGCCGACCTCGAGGGGGTCCGCGTCGGCGGCAGCGGCACGGGCGTCGGCACCGGTGGCATGGCCTCCAAGGTGGACGCGGCACGCGTCGCCACCGCCGCCGGCATCCCCGTCCTGCTCGGGTCCGCCGCCTCCGTCCTCGACCTGCTGGCCGGCGAGGGAGGCACCTACTTCGCCCCCACGGGAGGCCGGACCTCAGCCCGGCTGCTCTGGCTGGCGCACGCCTCGACGCCCCGGGGCAGGCTCATCCTGGACGACGGTGCGGTGCGAGCGGTCTGCGAGCGGCGCCTCTCGCTCCTTCCTGCCGGCATCACCGCCGTGGACGGCGACTTCGTCGCGGGCGACCCGGTCGAGCTGGTGTCGACCGCCGGGGTGGCCGTCGCCCGGGGGCTGGTCGCCTACGACGCGGGGGAGCTGCCGGCGCTGCTCGGCCAGTCCACCCGCGGTTCAGGGCTGAAGGAGGTCGTCCACCGCGACGACCTGGTGCTCCTCTAGGAGTCGACCGCCGGGTTGACGTCCTCGGCGCTGCCGTCGACCAGGCCGGTCCGGGTCTTGGCGACGAGCCGCTGCACATGTTCCTCGACCTCGTGTGGATCGAGTCCGAGCTTGCGGCCGATGTGCACCGACCACACCTCTGAGCGGAGGTTGGTCTCGAAGTCGAGCTCGGAGCGGACGTCGGCCCGGGCGGCCTGCCGGTTCTGGCTGATCATCACGAACGTCGACAGGAAGATCGCCTCGAGGCTGACGATGAGCGTCAGCAGGCCGAAGGGGAACGTGTCGAAGGCGCTCAGGCCGAAGACGCCGACGTTGGCCAGCACCCAGACCGCGAACCAGCCGACGTGGATGTAGACGAACGACAGCGACCCGGCAAAGGCAGTGATCGCGTCCGTGACGTCGTCCTGCACCTTCCGAACCCCTGCCCAGGCGTCCTTCTCGTGCCGGGTGTAGGGCTCCAGCGCGTCGCTGAGATCGCTCATGGAGGGCAGCGTCGCAGGTGGGACCGCCCGCGTGCGGTGCCGCCGCGCCGTGGTACAGGTAGCTGACCGCGGTTACCCTCGAGGCATGAGCGAGGTCCTCGACGCTGCCCGTCGCGCCAAGTCGGCTGCCGCCGCGCTGGCGCCGCTGCCCCGCAAGACCAAGGACGCAGCGCTGCTGTCGATGGCCGACGCACTCGTCGCGGAGTCGGCCCGGATCCTCGACGCCAACAAGCACGACGTGGACGCCGGCCGCGCACAGGGCACCAGCGAGGCCCTGCTCGACCGGCTCACGCTGACGGAGAGCCGTATCGCGGCGATGGCCGACGGGCTGCGGCACGTGGCGACCCTGCCCGACCCGGTGGGGGAGGTCATCCGCGGCTCGTCGCTGCCGAACGGCCTGGAGCTGCGTCAGGTCCGGGTGCCTCTCGGGGTCGTCGGCATCGTCTATGAGGCCCGCCCCAACGTCACCGCCGACGCGGCCGGCCTCTGCGTGAAGAGCGGGAATGCCGTACTGCTCAGGGGTTCTGCCTCGGCCTACCACTCCAACGAGGTCATCGTCGACGTGCTGAGCAAGGCCGCCACCGGCCTGCCGGAGCACAGCATCCAGCTCGTACCCGGCACCGACCGCTCCTCGGTCGAGGAGCTCATGCGGGCCCGCGGCCTGGTCGACGTCCTCATCCCGCGTGGCGGGGCCTCGCTCATCTCGTCGGTCGTCGAGAACAGCATCGTGCCCGTCATCGAGACCGGCGTCGGCAACTGCACGGTGTACGTCGACGAGGCGGCCGACCTCGAGAAGGCGGTCGCGATCATCGTGGACGCGAAGGTCTCGCGGCCCTCCGTCTGCAACGCCGCGGAGACCCTGCTCGTGCACGCGGCCGTCGCCGACGCGTTCCTGCCGCTCGCGGTGAAGGCCCTGAAGGACAAGGGCGTGACGCTGCACACGGATGCGCGCGCCGGATCGTTCGACGAGAGCGCCGTACCGGCCAGTGATGAGGACTGGGCCGCGGAGTACCTCTCCCTCGACCTCGCCGTGGGCGTGGTCGACTCCCTCGACGAGGCGGTCGCACACATCCGCCGGTGGGGGAGCGGGCACACCGAGGCCATCGTCACCCGCGACATCGACGAGGCGCGCCGCTTCGTGAAGGGTCTCGACTCCGCCGCCGTGATGATCAACGCGTCGACGCGGTTCACCGACGGCGGGGAGTTCGGCTTCGGGGCCGAGATCGGTATCTCGACGCAGAAGCTGCACGCCCGCGGCCCGATGGGCCTCCCGGAGCTGACGTCCACGACCTACGTCGTCACGGGCGACGGGCACGTGCGCGGCTGAGCCCCTCGGCGGGGATCAGTACCCGTTGGCCTCGCCCTCGCCCGCAAGATGCCCGGTGATCGCTGCGTAGTCCTCGCCGGCGTGGCCGGCGGCGAGCGTGCGCTTGGCCTGGTCGAGACACGCGCGGGTCACCTCGAGGTCGCTGTCGGCGGACGTGACGGCCAGGTCGAGATCCTTGGCCATCAGGTCGACGGAGAACGACGTGTCGGAGTAGTCGTCGGCCTGGATCATCGGAAGCTTCTGGCCGACGTACCAGCCGTAGGCGGTCTGACCCAGCACGCCGAGGAGCAGGTCCCGGTCGAGGCCGAGGTCGTGCCCGAGCCGGAGCGCCTCCCCGACCCCCGCGGCCATCACGCCCAGGCTCTGGTTGACGCAGAGCTTCAGCGCCGACGCGCTGCCGACGCCACCGACGTGCCGTACCCGGGCGGGATCGCCCCAGAGCTCGGCGAGCTCCTGAGCGACGGCGACGTCCTCGGGCGCCCCGCCGAGGAAGACCCCCAGGGTGCCGTCCGTGGCCGGCTTGACGGTGCCGGCCACGGGGGCGTCGACATACCTGAGCCCGCGGGCGTGACAGGCCTTGGCGAACTCGTGGGCGGCGTCCGGTCCGACCGTCGAGGCATCGAGGACCAGGGCACCGGGGGCGTGGTCGAGGACGTCAGAGAGGACGGCACGGACGGCGTCCGGTCCGAACAGCATGAGGACGACGACCTCCGCACCCGCGACCGCGGAGGCCACGGTCCTGGCCTCGGTGGCCCCGAGCTCCACGAGGTTGCCGGCCTTGCCCGACGTGCGGTTCCAGACGGTCACGTCGTGACCCGCGCGCACCACGTGGGCAGCCATCGGCGCACCCATCCGACCCAGACCCAGGAAGGCGACCTTCATGACCCCCAACCTAGCGGGCCGTGGATGTGGACAGATGGGCTGCCGTCACCCCTCCGGGCCAGCCCATATGTCCACATCCATCGGTCAGGATTTCAGGTTGAGGAGGCCGAACGTGGAGCCGTGCGGGTCCTGGACGACGGAGAAGGCGAGCTGGTCCATCTCCACCAACGGCACCAGCACGG
>JAWWOJ010000308.1:0-2808 GCA_033851885.1 Frankiales bacterium
GACGGTGATCTGCTCCCTCGGGCCCTTACCTCGTGCGTCGATCAGGACGCCGGTGCCGACGAACAGCTCGAGGGGGACCTCGTCGATGCGCGCACCGGTCGCGTCGAAATGGAAGGGCGCGTCCACGTTGGTGCCGCTCTGCGATCCCATGGCGACGGCCATCAGGTTGAAGCCGTCCCGCTCGATGGTGGCGTGCTGGGTCAACCGGACCGCGGGATCACCGGGATAGGTCTGCGTGGCCGCGTCCAGCGGCACCGACAGGTCGATCACACGCACGACGTCCTCCAGCAGGTCTCATGACGGCACAGCGGATGTTCCTGCTCGAGCTCGGTCGGGAACGGGTGCCGAAGTCCCTGTCGGTGCTCGGGGCAGGCGACCACCCCATCACGACACCCGTGTACGGGGTACTGGTGGAGACCTCCGACGGCTTGGTGCTGCTCGACACCGGCCTGGGAGGCACCGCTCTGGCGGACACGCCCGCGATGGAGGCGCTTTACGGCGGCCCGGACATGCTTCCGTCGGGACCGGACGGAGAACCGCTGGAGGTGGCGCTCGCGGAGCTCGGCTTCACCGTGCACGACATCTCGCTGGCGGCCGTCAGTCACCTGCACCTGGACCACACTGGAGGCGTACCGATGCTGACCGCGGCAGCGGTCCCGGTGGTCATCCATGAGGACGAGATCGCCTACGGTCGCGACCGAGCGGCCCAGGGGACCGAGCGCGAGGTGGCGTTCTGGAAGAGCGACTACACGCTGCCCGCGACCCAGTGGCGCACCGTGGCCGGCGACGAGCAGATCGCCCCCGGCGTGCACGTCCTCCGGACGCCGGGTCACACGCCCGGGCACCTGTCCTACCGGGTGGACCTGAGCGACACAGGGACGTGGCTGTTCGCCGCGGACGCCGCCGACCTGGGCGAGAACCTGCTGGAGCGGGTGCCCTGCGGCTCGACCGCCGAAGCCGACGACGTGCCGCGCGCGCTCGCCTCCGTGAACCGGCTGATGGACGAGGGGGATCGGCTCGACGCGCGGGTCGTCCCCGGTCACGACGCGGTCTTCTGGAAGGCCGTGTGGCACCCACGCGGCGGGCACCGCTGACCTGGGCCCCGACGTCAGCCTGCCGGGACGAGCTCCTGCAGCCGCTTGCCCTCGCGCTCCGCCTCGGCGATCTGGGTCTCGTCGCAGCACAACAGCCGAAGGCTGCTCGTCGCGATCATCTGCGGCCAGGCCGGGTCGACCTCGGTGCCGTCGGACCGCATCGAGATCACGCTCTCGGCCAGGGCGAACACCAGTGACGTCGCGACCTCGACGGACGGCACCGTGAACAGGCCCTCCTTCACCCCGTCGCCGATCTGCCGGCCGTACGCCCGCTTGAGGCGCAGCCGGTCGCGGCGGAACTCTGCGAAGCGCTCGGCCCGCAGCTCGGGCAGGTAGTAGAGGGCTCCGAGGTTCCAGCGTCCCTGGCACAGCAGCGTCGCGTCGAAGAACGTCAGCGCGAACAGCCGGATGTGCGGTGGCTCCTGCGTGCGGGGCAGCTTCGCGGCCAGCGCCAGCGAGGGCTTCACGGTGCCTTCGAGCAACCCGGCGAGGATGTCCTCCTTGCGGGCGAAGTGGTAGTAGAGCGAGGCCTGCTTGACGCCGACGGCCGTCGCGATCTGCCGGGTCGAGGTCGCCTCGTAACCCTGCTCGCTGAACATCTCGGCGGCCGCGTCCAGGATCTGATCGCGCCCGCTGTGACCCTGCCGCTGGGGCGCGGTGTGCCGCGGACGGCCCACACCCGCCGGCATACCTGTCACCTGCTCATGGTGGCACAGCAGCACCCGCCGAGGGCAAGGCCCGCAGGGCCTTTGAGCGCCGCAGGA
This sequence comes from Frankiales bacterium, assembly GCA_033851885.1. Taxonomy (GTDB): domain Bacteria; phylum Actinomycetota; class Actinomycetes; order Mycobacteriales; family SCTD01; genus RYN-111. Next base: position 1,859 of record JAWWOJ010000308.1, read on the forward strand.
AACGAAGAGTTTACGACCGCGTCCCCTGATCTCCTTCTGGGCGGCCTAACTTCTGTCACCTGACAGATATTGCAGCGGCAGGGTCTCGGCGGCGGCGCACCTGTGGTGACAAGGAGGTTTTGCTCGATGCACCTGGCCTTCGGTCCGGCAGCCGAGAAGACCGTCACGGATCCAGGTGCGAGCACCAATCAGGCGCAGACCACCGAGGTGGCCTCGATCGAGGACCTGCACGTCACGTTCCGCCGTTCGGGCAAGGACATTGCTGCGCTGCGCGGTGTCTCGCTCGCCATCCGCCGGGGCGAGATCCTCGGCCTCGTCGGTGAGTCCGGCTCGGGCAAGAGCGTGCTCGGGCTGGCGCTGCTGGGCCTGCTGGATGCCAGGGCCGACGTCCGTGGCGCGGTCCGGGTCGCCGGGCGCGACATGGCGCACAGCGACCAGAGCGAGCGCCGCGAGGTCCGCCGCGTGCACCTCGGGGCGGTCTTTCAGGACCCGATGACCTCCCTCAATCCGACCATGCGCGTCGGCCGCCAGGTCGCCGAGGCTGCCGGCAGCAGGGAAGAGGCCGAGCGCCTGCTCGGGGCGGTCGGGATCCCTGACCCGGCCTCCCGGATGGATGCCTTCCCGCATGAGCTGTCGGGGGGCTTGCGGCAGCGCGTGATGATCGCGATGGCCGTTGCCGGCAACCCTGATCTCATCGTGGCCGACGAGCCGACCACCGCGCTGGACGTGACCGTCCAGGCACAGGTGCTGACCTTGCTCCGCTCGCTGCGCGACGAGATCGGGTGCAGTGTCCTGTTCATCACCCACGACCTCGGCTGCGCCGCGCAGGTCGCCGACCGGGTAGCGGTCATGTACGCCGGACGACTCGCCGAGCTCGGTAGCTCCGCGGAGGTGCTGGCCCGCGCGTCGCACCCGTACACGCTGGCCCTGCTGCGCTCGCGGCTCTCCCT
>JAWWOJ010000309.1:0-4146 GCA_033851885.1 Frankiales bacterium
AGCGGCTCGGCCTTGGCGACGTTGACCCAGTCGGTGAAGCCCTCGCCCCACCACGCGTCGTTCTCCGGGACCTGGTGGTATTGAGGGAGGTAGAAGGCATACACAGCAGGCGAAGCAGCCATGTGCCGACGCGCCTTGTGCAGCCGCGACGGGACATCGGCGAGCTCTACCTGGTCGAGTCCCGCAACAGTCGACAACACCCCGACGAAGCGCTCCAAAGCGTGTGCCGTGGAGCCGTCGAGGTGGTCCGCCTCGGGAGCGAAGTGGCTGGTCGTCAGCTGCATGTCGGCGAGCCGCTGCAGCACCCAAGCCTTGCACCAGTACATCGATCCGGCTGGGTAGAGCAGGTGGTCGGGGTCGAACGCGAACGGGTAGCGCGCGGACAGTGCCTGCACCAGCTCGAGGTCGGAGCCCCACGTCTCCGGCCCGCGGAGGTGGCCGGTGGGCGCGACGATGCCGACGTCGCGGTCGGTGCGCAGCAGCGCCAGCGTGCGCCGCACCGACTCGGGGCTCTCGAGCACACCGTCCAGCAGCTCGACGCGCCAGGCGTCACCGTCGACGCGGTGGACGCTGCGCTTGGTGTGGACCTTGAGCACGGTCTCGTAGCCGTCGAAGCAGCCGCGGTTGGCCAGGTCGACGAGCGGTCCCATGTCGCGGCCGTGGTTGTCGACCAGCAGGACGCGGGCGTGGGGGATCCGGCGCTGGAGGGGCTCCTCCAGCGACTCAGACCTGCCGCGTACCAGGGTCACGACCATGTCGAAGGGCTCGGGCATCCGGGACAGCCGGTCCTCGATGTCCGGCCAGACCTCGGGGTAGTAGACGTGCGCCACCACCAGCACCGGGTTGCGACGCGGCAGCACGGCGAGGTCACGGACCACCGGGTCGCGCAGCGCGAGCGGCTCGGTGAGCAGCGGGCTGTCGACCCACTCGACCGACCGGACCGCGGGCGGGAAGAGCCCGCTCGTGGGGGAGCCGTGCCCGCGGTTTCTCGTCAGGACCCGCTTCGGCAGCTGCTTGGCGCGGCGCCGGGTCAGGCGCACCTTGCCCGCCACCCCCCGCAACGGGGCGCTCATCCGCCACGACGCGGAGGTCAGCACCGACGACATCTGCCGGCGATACTCGTCGAGCCCGGCCTCGAGGTCGCGGATCCGGACGCGCAGGAGGTCGTTCTCCTCGCGCAGCGCCTCAAGCAGCTGCTCGCGGTCCTCCATCAGGTGAACCCTAGGGCGTCAGCAGCCATCGTGGACATCTCGGACGAGCGGGCGGACCAGCGGCTGGTCGGGGATGCGCACGTCACCTGGCGTTCCTGCCCCGTTCAGGACCAGGGCAAAGGTGCGCTTCTTGCCTTCTGGCAGCTCCAGGTCGGTGCCCCAGAACGGCAGCCCGTCGACCACGCCGTGCGCGAGGTCCTTCGTACTGAGGGACTTCCCGTCGAGCGTGGCGGACACCAGCGTCGCGCCGCGCGTGACGTACAGGTCGAGGTGCACGGCATCGATGCGGGTGGTCACGACCTTCGGGTTCTGCCGGAGGTCCAGTCCCACGTAGGGCGGAAGGACCCCTGGTGGCAGGTCGTCCTGCAGGTCTAGCCTGACCGTCACGCGCCCGTGCGAGCCGCACGACCAGTGCAGCGTGCGGCCCAGCCACAGGTCCAGCTTGCTGCCCTCGCCGTTGAACACCACGGGGTACGCCACCGGCGCCGGGCCGGCGGGCGTGTCACCGTCGACGCCGGCCGTGTGCAGCCCGGCGAGGGCGGGGTCGGCGCTCGCCATCCGGAGGTGGCCGCTACGGACGGCGCGGATGAGCCCGCGGAGCAGGTTGTCGCTGCCGCTGCTCGTGGCGGTGACCCGCTGCAGGACGGTCGCCGCGACCTCCTGCAGGGAGTCCTTGCGACGCCGGGTGTCGGCCTGGTCGAGGGTGAGCCCCTCGTACTGGCCCAGCGCGAGGAACTGCGCCAGCTGCGTCGCCGGCACGTCCCGGCTGCCGACGTGCAACGGAGGCGAGCCGGTCAGCAGGTCCTGCAAGGCGTTGCCGTCGAGGGCGATCACCCCGTCCAGCTGCTGGCCCGTGCGCGCCTTCCACTTCGCAGTGATGAGCGAGGCGACGGCCGGGAGCTGCGGCGCCAGGTTGATGTTGCGCCAGTCGCTGAAGACGAGGTAGGGACCGTACGCCTGCGCGAACCCGCTCGGGAGGCCGGCCGGCGGCAGGATGCCGCGGTCGTCGGCGTAGAGCTCCTGGTTGCTGCCCTGCTGGAGCACCGAGATGCGGCCGTCCCTGACCTGCAGGATCGCGAAGCCGCCGATGATGCCGCCGGTGCCGCGTGACTCGGCGTTCTGCTGCACCGCGACGAAGTACCGACGGGTGGTGCCGTCGCCGAGCAGCGCGGGAGCCAGGTCGATCGCCCGCCGGGCGGAGACCAATGCTGAGGTCAGCTTGGTGGCGGACGTCAGGAACTGCCGACGCGCGGATGCCACCCACGGCAGCAGCAGCGATCCCGGGGACCGCCGGGCGACCGCGGTGGCGTGCTGCGACGACGACGTGGCGCTGACCAGGCCGGGCCCCACGGTCTTCAGCAGCGCCAGGTCCACCGAGCCGTCGGGCCGACGCAGCCGCGTCGGGTCGAGGCGGTCCGCCTCGGCGAGCGCCGCGGGCAGGGTGTCCTTGGTGATCGTGTCGGAGGCCTGGGCCAGCACCGTCACCGCACTGAAGGAGCGGCCCAGCACCGGGACGTGGGACGCGGCTCGCCACAGCGGGTCGCGGGTGACACCGCGCGCGGCGGAGGTCTCGTGGGCGGCCCGGGACAGGTCGGCCCGGGCCTCCGGCAGCCGCCGGTCGAGAAGCTCGGTCCGGGCGCGCTCGAGGGCTGCCCGGGCGGACGACAGGTGCGAGCCAGCTTGATAGGCCCGCACCCCCAACCACGTCGCGCCCGCCACAAGGGCGAGCGCGACGAGGAGGAGCGGACGCTTGGTCCGGGGCAGTGGCCTGGCGGCCTAGTGGACCTGGATCAGGCCGTGCGGGCTGAAGATGGTGCCGCCGGAGCCCTCGAGGTAGGCGTAGAAGCGGAAGTCGCTCTGCTGGTTGGTGTAGTCGAACTGCACCAGACCGGTCGGCGTGGTCGTCCCGGTCCTGGACAGGTGGTAGGTCGGCTGCCCACCGGAGAAGTCCCGCTTACCGTGCACGTAGAGGTAGATGTGCTGGTTGCCGCAGTACAGCGAGCCCTTGAACAGCCGCACCCCGATCGTGATGCTGTCGCCCTTGCTGATGACGGTCGGCTCAGATGGGCTGATGCGCATGCCGTAGGCCGACTGCGTCGCCGGATAAGTGCAATTGGAAGCCGCTGCCGGAGTCGCGGTGACGATCCCGGCGATAGGCACGACAGCCGCGACGGCGGCTAGGGCAAGGGCACGCATCTTCACGGTGGAGGTCCTCTGGCTCGGCGGACTGAAGGGCGAATTGAACCACAAGATGGCTGCCCATCGCGGCCCTGGACCAATCCCGTGACACGGGCCTTACCTAAGCGACAGCAAGCTCGTCGACGTAGAGCAGCGCACCCGAGGTGAGCGTGACGTGCACGATGCCGTTCGCGGGGACCCGCACCCAGACGAACCCCGACTGGGGCTGCTGCGGGCCGAAGCTCATCGTCTGGATCACCGGATTTGAGTCGCCGTCCGGGGTCACCGACAGGTTGCCGTAGCCGAGCGCCGACGCGACGCCGACGTTGAGCAGCACGACCCTGCCGTAGGTCGCCGCCGGGAACGTCACGTTCGTCGAGGTGGTGCGCGCGCTCGACGCGACCAGCCGTACGGCGGGGTCGGGGCTGATGGCGTGGCCGCCGCCGACGACCCAGCCCTCGACGCCGAGGACGATTGTCGCGGCCGACGACGTGAAGACCTGCACCGTCTTCGACGACGCGTTGATCGGCACGAGCACCGAGGTCGTGAGGTTGACCGACGGGGCGTAGGCCAGGGAGGTCACCGCGGGCCGCGGAGCTGCGCCCTCGAAGACCGTGGCGGTGCCGGGGGAGGAGGCGCCGGTGATGAGCAGCCGTACCTCGACGGCCGTGGCGGCGTCGGGGACGTAGGACGGCAGCGGCGCGGAGAGCGTCCCGCTGTGCGCGCCCGTGGGGACCCCACCGAGGCCGGACCGGGT
>JAWWOJ010000313.1:0-12933 GCA_033851885.1 Frankiales bacterium
TGCCGATCTTGCTGTTGACCTTGCAGCCGGTCTGCTTCTCGAACGGGTGCACCCAGTCCACCGTCTTGTCGTTCGTGCCGTCCTCGGCATAGCCCGCCCAGTTGACGAGATCGAGCTCACCCTCGCCCGCCCCGACCGAGGAGGCCATCGGGATCTTCGGCACACTCGGCGCCGCGTTGTTGCTCTTGCTGCCCCCTGAGCCACCCGCGCAGGCGCTGAGCACCAGCAGGCCGGCCCCAGCGAGCGCGAGCAACGATGTCCTCCGGCGAGTGCGCATGCGATTCCCTTCTGTTGAGTCGCTCGTGAGTCTCGGCGTCAGCTGAGCTGTCGTTCTGCACCTTTGCTCCAGGCGAGGAGCACACGGTCACCGCGGCGGGGCCCGGGCAGGGCGGCCGCGTCAACCGCCGGTGCGGTGACCACCCAGGTCGGACCGGCGTCGAGAGTCACGACCCGGCGGACCGTGGCGCCGGCGAACACGACGTCGACCACCTGTGCCGGCGTCGCCACCTCGCCGGGGTCCGGCACACCCGCGGCGTCGAGCACCCGGATGCGCTCGGGCCGCAGGGCGAAGTGCCCTTCGGCGCCGAACACGGCCACCGCCGCGGCGCCCTCTGCCTGGTTCGAGGTGCCGATGAACTCGGCGACGAAGGGCGTCTCGGGTCGGTCGTAGACGTCCTCGGGCGTGCCCACCTGCTCGAGGCGGCCGTCGCGGAAGACGGCGATCCGGTCGGCCATCGTCAGGGCCTCGTCCTGGTCATGGGTGACGAAGACGAAGGTGATGCCGACGTCGCGCTGCAGCAGCGTCAGCTCGACCTGCATCTGCTCGCGCAGCTTGCGGTCGAGCGCGCCCAGTGGCTCGTCGAGGAGCAGCACCTTGGGACGGTTGACCAGCGCCCGCGCCAACGCCACCCGCTGCCGCTGCCCTCCCGACAGCTGGCCCGGTCGCCGCGACCCGAAGGCGTCGAGCCGCACCGTCGCGAGGGCCTGCTCGACGCGCTCCTGGCGCTCGCGCTTCGGCACCCGGGCCACCATCAGGCCGTAGCCGACGTTCTGCTCCACCGTCATGTGCGGGAACAGCGCGTAGTCCTGGAAGACGGTGTTGACCTCCCGCGCGAACGGCGCGACCTCGGTGACGTCGGTGCCGGCGAGCCAGATCCGGCCGGCGGTCGGGCGCTCGAAGCCGCCGATCATCCGCAGGCAGGTGGTCTTGCCCGACCCCGACGGTCCGAGCAGCGCGAAGAACTCGCCCCGGTGCACGTCCAGCGTGAGCTCGTGGACCGCCACGACGTCGCCGAAGCGCTTCGTCACGGCCTCCAGCCGCACGTCGGCGACCCCGGGTCCAGCGTCGAGCCCCGAGGGGCTATGCAGCGCCTGTACCGGCCCGGTCACGTCGGTAAGGTAGCGCCGATTCGACGGATCTCGAAGCAGCGAGCCAATGGCGCAACGGAAAGCGTTGCTGTGGCGACTTCTGACACGTGGTGTCCCACAGGACGCCTCTCGGTCAGGTGAAGCCGTCGGAGACGTCCGCCCCGCAGCCGGGGCAGCTCGGCACGGGACCCTCGCTGACAGTCCGGCACGTCGGGCAGGTCACGAGATGCCGTCCGATCGTGTGCGCGGCCCAGATGCCCGCGAACTGGCCCATCTCGAACGGCTCCTCCCGCTGGGCTCGTACCAGCTCCTGGTGGGCCTGGCCGCGCACGAACTGCACCGCATCCGCTGCGGAACGCCACAGTCCCAAGCCGTAGCCGTGGGCGCCGTCGGTGAAGGACAACCAGCGCAGGAACCCGGGTGCTGACAGCAGGGCGGTCTGGGCGTCCGTGAACGCGTGGTACCCGCGCTGCGCCGAGCCGTCATTGGCGAAGCTGCCGTAGACGAGCGAGAGCGCGCCCGCGTGCTCAGGTCCCTGCCTGGTCCCGTCGAGCGCTCCGACAGCACCAGGCGTGAAGCGGCGCTGGGGGAGCCGGCTGCCTCCGTACTGCAGGGTGGTCTGATCGGGCGGGAAGCTGTCGATGGCGGTCATGGCTCAGAAGGTGGGCCGCCGTGCGGGCCTAGGTCTGTACCCAGTTCTGCGTATGTCGGGCAGCCCGCGCCCGACGTACCTTGCGTTGTGTCCTCCTCAGCGGCAGCCCGTGAGCTGGTCGCTGTCGCGGCCCGCGGCCTCGATGCCGCGGCCTTGCGCGCCGCCGTCGTCGGGCCGCTGCGGCGGCTGACTGGCGCGGGTCCGGTGTTCGTCGCCTCGGCCGACCCGGTGACGTGGCTGCTCACCGGCGGCCTGCCCGCTGACGTCCCGGCCGACGCGGCCCGTGCGCTGATGGCGAGGGAGTATGCCGACTCCGACGTCATCACCTTTCGAGGCCTGGCTGGCGCTCAGGTGCCGGTGGCCAACCTCTACGACCGCGCTGACAGCCCCGCCCACAGTGCCCGCTGGCGTGACGTCCTCGAACCCCTCGGGTGGGGTGACGAGCTGCGCGCTGCCGTACGGGACCGCACCGGCACGTGGGGCTTCCTCTGCCTGCACCGCATCGCCGGCGAGCAACCGTTCAGCCCCGCGGACCGTGCTGCGGTCGCCGGTGTGCTGCCGTTGCTCGCGGCAGCGTTCCGTCGCACCAGCGTCGCAGCGACCGCGCTCTCGGCAAATGCGTCGGCACCCGGCGTGCTGCTCATCGACGGCGACGACCAGCCAGTCGGGAGCACCGGGCCGGCGGCCCAACTCGTGGACGAGATCGGTACGACGGACGGGTTGCCGCTGCCGGTCCTGTCGGTGGTGCGGTCGCTGCGGTCGACGGGGGTGGTGACGACGGTGCGGCTGCGCAGCCGCGCGGGGCGCTGGCTGACCGTGCACGCCGCGTTCGTCGAAGGGACCGACCAGGTCGCTGTCGTGATCGAGCCGGCGCACCCTCACGACGTTCTGCCGGTGCTGGCTGCCGCCCTCGAGCTGACCAGTCGCGAGGCCGAGGTCGCCGCGGCGCTGCTGCGCGGGGAAAGTTCGCGCCTGATCGCGCGCCGGCTCTGCATCGCCGAGGCCACCGTCAACGTGCACTTGCGGTCGGTCTTCGCCAAGGCCGGTGTGCACAGCCGGGGCGAGCTGATCGCCCGCACCCTCGCCGGCTGACGCCCGCGGAGGGCGGGGGCGCGGGCCAGGTAACTTCCCATGGGTGTCCGAACCCGTACCGCACCAACACATCAACGTGACCATGCCGCAGCACAAGGCCGGCGGGCAGTACGCCGACTTCGCGAGCATCTGGCACACCGCCGACCAGTTCGTGTTCGACTTCGCCGCCATGACCGCGCCACCCTCAGCCGGGACTGCGGCCGACGGTCACGAGGCGACTGTCTACGAGGCGCAGGTCGTGACGCGGGTTCGCGTCCCGGCATCACAGGCCATCGAGATCATGAAGGCGCTGGGTGCTCAGCTCGACGCGTGGGAGGGCGAGACCGGCCGCCGGTGAGGGCCGAGTCACTGGGTCGCGGCGTGTGCCGGCGCGGCCAGGTCGTCGGTTCTCTCATCCCACCAGTTGGGTGGCACAACACCGAGTGCGATCGCCCACGTTTCATTCTCGAGGAGAATCGCGATGCGGGTCATCGACAGAAGGTTGTCGATGAACCAGTCGTCGCTATGGCTGCCTCCCGGTGACCTGAACCGGCTTCCGCGGCGCGTGCCGTACGCGAGGAAGTACCAGAGCCCGTGGATCCGCCCGATCATCTCCACATGGCGATCGAATAGCTCGGAGAAGCTGGACGACCCGGTGAGTACGGCTCCCCACCGGCTGATGAGCTCGCGGGACACATCAAGGTTGTGCTCGAGCGACTCCCGCAGGTCATCTCGCCTGTCCGGATCGGTGAGGATTGCCTCGATCTTGCGCTTGAAGGCTGGTGCCCGGTCGGGTGAGTCGAGAACGCGCATCACTCGCGAGGGGTCGGCAGCTTGATCGCTGCCGTCGCTCTCGGTGTCGACGATGCCGAGCAACACGAGCCAGGCTCCATGAGCGGCTTCGGCGAGTTCCAAAAGCGCGTACTGCGCGAGCAATTGCCATCTGCGTTCGGAGCGCCGGTTGAGGATCACCTCGATCACCGAGACAGATACGAGTACGACGCCAAAAGCTCCCAAGACGGCCGTGGTTGCGGGGTGGTCGAGCCAGAACCGGCGCGCGTAGAAGTCGGAGGAGATCAAGCTCATGAGCACGGCGATTGCGAGCGGTGCGGTCACGGGCGGATGTCGCACCGCATTCGGCAGCATCATCGGTTTGCTTCGATGGACGAGGCGGTGAGGACCGCACGGTCGCCGTGCCCGAGGACGTACTCGGCCAGCGCGCGTCCCAATCCGCTCGACGCTCCGGTGATGAGCCCGGTCCTGGTTGTCATTCCGTGCTCCCGTGTTCGCTTGCGAGGCGGTGTTGGGTTGTCACGCGGTGGGGAAGTCAGCTGTCTGGCTCACGGCGGCCCACGTCTCGGTCTCGGTGGCTCGTGCGGCAGCTGCTTGCTGGGCTGACTTCACGGCGTCGGCGCCCAGGATGAGCCGGCGCGGAGGGGCGTCGCTGTTGACGACATCGATGATGATCTTGGCGGCGCGCGCCGGGTCGCCAGGTTGGTTGCCGTTGTTGTCCCGGCGGTACTCGTTCAGCGCGCCGACGGTCTGCTCGTAGTCCGGGCCAACCGGGTGGAGCTCCATCGACGAGCCTTGCCAGTCGGTGCGAAAGGCGCCCGGCTCCACGATGATGACCTTGACGCCGAATGGCGCGACTTCGTTTGCGAGTACCTCGGAGAAGCCCTCAACCGCGAACTTTGCGGTCTGGTAGGCCCCCATCCCCGGCGTGCCGCCGACTCGGCCGCCGATCGACGAGAACTGAACGAAGGTCCCGGACCGCTGTGCCCGCAGCACCGGCAGGGCAGCCCGGGTGACGTTCACGACCCCGAACAGATTCGTCTCGAGCTGGGCCCGGAAGTCAGCCTCGGCCATCTCCTCGATGGGTGCGCTGTTCGCGTACCCCGCGTTGTTGACGACCACGTCGAGGCTGCCGAAGGCGGTAACCGTTGTCTTCACGGCCGTTTCGGCAGCTGCTGCGTCGGTGACGTCGAGCGCGACCGCCTGGATGCGGTCGCCGTGGGCGGCAACGAGGTCGTCGAGTTGTTCCGGTCGCCGTGCAGTTGCGACTAACTGGTCCCCGACACTCAGTACGGCTTCCGCGAGCGCTCGTCCGAACCCGCGCGACGCTCCGGTGATCAGCCAGGTCTTCGCCATTGCTGTCCTCCTTCCGCCCGCTCGCTGACGGTGGCCTCGGGAAGGGCCGTTTGGCGGCGGCAGCAGAACAGTCTCACAAGTGAGGCAGTTTGTCGAGTCCGTGCCACGACAACGTGCTAATAGTCAGGACTACTGCCTCACGGCGGGCTAGGATCCGGGTATGCGGTCAGACGCCACCCGGAACCTGGAAGTCGTTCTGCACACCGGCGCGCGCCTACTGGCCGAGGATCCGTCGACGAGCATCGCCGCGATCGCCGCAGCAGCCAACGTGGACAGGCGCACGGTCTATCGGCGATTCACATCGCGTGAGGAGCTGCTCGCCGCGATCCACTCCGCCCGCTACGACGCGGTCGAGCGAGCCATCGAAGCGGCACGACTGCACGAGGCACCCGTCGCCGTCGCCCTACACCGCTACGTCGAAGGCATCATCGCCGTGAACCGGGCATGGCCCGTCGAAATGCGCAACGTCCTCGCGGATCCGATCATCGCCGAGCACCGAAACCGCCTGGTCAACGAGGTCGATACCTTTCTCAGACGGGCGATCGACGAAGGTCTGCTACGTCCGGACCTACCGCCGGGCTGGGTCAACGCGGTCCTTCCCTCGCTCATGATTCACGCAGCCGAGCGGCTACCCGACCTCACACCAGCACAGGCCGCCGATCTGGTGGTCGAGACTCTCCTGCGAGGCGTTGGCGCGCTCCACCCGAACGCCCCCTGACCGGCCGGCCAGCGTGGCGGGTACCGACGTCGGGACGCACCCGTCGGCAATCGTCGAGTGATGCCAGTTCAGTTCGTCCGCACATCAGCATGAGCGGTAGCGCCTCCAGCGGTCATGCACCCATTTGCTGGCCAATCGTCGCCATCGCCTCGAGCCCGTGGCGCCACGGCCCTGATCGACCCCCCGGACAGACAGCGGAGCAGCGTTCTCCATCTGTGAGGCATCGGCAGGCAAGCTCCAAAGGGATCAACGCACCCACGTGGCCTCGGCTGGATCAACGGGCGACTGACTCGGCGTCAGGTCCCGGCCGGCCGGATGGGTTGCTTTCCGGCGATGCCTGCCTCGTGGGCCAGTACGACCGCCTGGACGCGATCACGGAGCTCCAACTTGGCCAGCACGTGGGCCACGTGCGTCTTGACCGTGGCCTCGCTGATCACCAGCTCCTCGGCGATCTCGGCGTTGGAGCGCCCCGTCGCGATGAGCAGCAGGACGTCGTGCTCGCGGGCTGTCAGGTCGCGCAGTCCGCGCGGGACGGGCCGAGGTTGTCGCGCGCTCGCGAACTCGGCGATGAGGCGCCGCGTGATGCTGGGAGCGAGGAGGGCGTCACCGCCGGCGATGGTGCGGACAGCGGAAGCGAGCTGGCTGGCGGGCGTGTCCTTCAGCAGGAAACCGCTCGCCCCTGCACGGAGGGCGTCGTAGACGTACTCGTCGAGGTCGAAGGTCGTGAGGATCAGAACCCGGATGGAGCTCAGGGAGCCGGTGAGCTCCGCTGTCGCCCGGATGCCGTCAAGCACCGGCATCCGGATATCCATGAGCACCACGTCGGGGACGAGCTCCCTGGCGAGACTCACGGCTTCGCGCCCGTCCGACGCCTCGGCGACGACGACGACGTCTGGCTCGGCCTCGAGGATCATCCGGAATCCGGTGCGCACCAGCTCCTGGTCATCAGCGATGACCACCCTGACGGTCACGCGAGCACCTCCTCGAAGACCCGAGGCAGCAGCACCGCCAGGCGCTCACCACGACCGGCAACGCGTACGACGTCGATCGTGCCGTTGCACAGTGCCACGCGCTCGCGCATCGCGACGGTCGGCCAGAGCAGGTGCGGCCCGGGAGTCGTGACCTCAAGCGCGACGTCGTCTGGCCCGAATGTGACGACCACGGCGGCCTCGTCGAGCTCCGTCAGGGCCTCCTGAAGCAGGCGGTAGACCCCCAGGTCGACGCTTGCCGGCAGCGGCCCAGGGGTGCCACTGACCGCCAGCGTCACCTCGGCGTCACGATGTCGGGCCTGCTCGACCAGGGTGTTGATCTGCCCGACGCCGGGTTGCGGAGCGAGGTCGAGCGGCTGGCCCTGATGCCGCAGCACGCCGAGGATCCGTCGCATCTCCGTCAGCGCTGCCCGACCCGTGGTCTCGACCGTCGCCATCGCCTCGTCGGCGTCGGGCGCCCCGACGCTGACGAGCTGCCGCGCCGCCTGGGCCTGCACGATCATGGTGGTCACGCTGTGCGCCACGAGAGTCTGCAGCTCCTGAGCGATCCGGGTCCTCTCCTCGGCGAGCACCAGAAGCTCGCGGCCGTGGCGCTCGGCATCGATGCGCGCCATCGTCCGCTCGAGCTCCGCGGCGAGCTCACGTCGTGTCCTCAGCACGCGCCCGACAGCCCATGACCCCGCGACGGCACCGAGAGAGAACACCCACGACGACAGCTGGTTGAGACCGCTGAGGTTGACCCCCGCCACCGTCACCAGCGCCATGGCCAGACCGAGCACCGCTCGCCGCAGTGGGGCGAACGCCGCGAGACCGTAGGGAGCGACGAACAGCACGAGCTGTGGCGCGTTCAGCATCGCCGTGTGCGGCCAGGTGACGACGACGACCGCGATCCCCACGAGCGAGGTGCTCGCCGAGACCAGCGGAGCCCTTCTGCGCCAGGCGATCGCGGCTGTCGCGACCGCCATGACGGAGGCGTCCGCGGCGAGCAGACCTGCGTGGTCGAGCCCGCCAAGGACCAGCTCGGTCTCGCAGACGAGCAGCATCGCCGCGGCGCCGATCGCGTCCAACGTCCGTGGTGTCATACCGGGACCAACTGGTCGAGCGGGATCCGCGCCACTACCCGGAACCCGCCGCCCTTCGCGCGGCCGGTGCGCAGCGTCCCGCCGTACAGGGTGAGGCGTTCCTGCATTCCGATGAGCCCATGGCCGGGTGCATCGGCCGCGCTGGGTGGGCGGACGTTTGGGCCACCCCTGTCGGAGATCTCGAGCGTCAGGTCGTCCGGCCCGAACGTGACGTGCACACGGGTCTGGGCCTGGCCGGCGTGCTTGATGGCGTTCGTCAGCGCCTCCTGCACGATCCGGAACGTCATCAGGTCGAGCGCTGCGGGCAGTGGCCGCACATCGCCATCGACCTGAAGCTCCACGGGCATGCCGGAATCACGGGCCCGCTCGACGAGCGTGTGGAGCTGGGCCAGACCCGGCGCTGCGCCGCCCAGCACGGCGAGGTCTGCGCGGTGCAGAACACCGACCATCCGCCGCAGGTCGACGAGCGCCTCGCGCCCGCACGTCTCCACGGCGAGCAGGGCCTGCGTCGCCCTGTCCGGGTCGTGTGCCGCGATGCGACGAGCCGCGCCAGTCTGGATCACCATGACGCTCACGCTGTGCGCGACGACGTCATGGAGCTCGCGGGCGATCCGCATCCGCTCCTCGCTCACGAGCTGTCGAGCGCGCACCTCGAGTTCCTCGTGCAGCTGCCCGGCGCTGAGCCTCAGCGCCTCGGTCACGAGTCCTCGGCCCCGGGTCACGCGCCCGGCAACGAAGGGCAGGCCGATGAAGAAGGCCCACACCGAGGCCACATCGATGATCAACGGGTTGCCCTTGGACGGCGTGCTCGGGTCCGTGGCGATCGCGACGAGCGGAAGCAGGACCAGCAGGGAGTGCGTCCAACGCCAGCCGAGGTCCGCGCTACGGCTGCCGAGTGCGTAGTAGTCGAGTGCGATCGCCACCGGCACGATTCCTGCGTCGGTACCCCCGGCCGCGAGCATCACAGCGAGCACCGCCAACTCAGGTCGGCTCCTCCGGAACGCGACCGTGGCGCAGACCGCGATGCCGGCGGCGGTGCTCACCAGGTGCGGCGCTTCCTCGACGACCACCAGGACGCTCAGCACCAGCGCGACGACGCCGTCAACCCTGGCCATGCTGCGGACGGTACTGATGGCAGAGCCGGTCGGCATCGTCCCGAATGCTGATCTCTTCCTCATCACTCAGGCGGAGAGGGACGGGTCCGAAGATCGATCTCGCGAGTGACGCGAGGAGGGGTTGTGAACGGCACCGTGAGGTGGCGACAGCACCATTCACCACGGAGGAGATCTCATGACCATTAGTCGCAAGACCCTGCTCAGCGCGACGGGTTTCGTCATCCTGCTGTTCGCGGTCGCGTTTCCCCTCGGGGACGACACGCACGGCATCGGCGCGCACCACAAGGTCGTCGCCGACATCGGTAACGCGGTCTTCGCCGCGTTCGGCATCGCAGCCTTGCTTCTCGTCGCCCTGTTCGCGGTCGCCGGCGTGCAGGCCCTGCTGCGCAGGTCCCGCCGCTGACGGCCTCGACCGTGATGCCTCGCGCCTGCCCAGGCGACCAGACCACTCGAACTGGGTTTAGCGAATACCGGAGTCCTGTGGACGGTAGGCAACGATGCTCAGGGCAGTTGGGGTCTCGGGTTGGCCCCAGGCACCAGCCCGTACATCGCGGCACCGGCCGGCCCCGCAGTTGTTGGTGCCGTGTGAACTGTCCGTCGACCTGGACGTCATCGACGTTCGAGTGTCGGGCGTGGCGGGAGTCCCGCGTCAGCTCGTAGCTTCGTCAGGGCGTCGGCGAAGTCGCTGCTGGGCATGGGTTTGGCGAACAGGTAGCCCTGGACGTTGTCGCAACCGAGCTCGTCGAGCAGGGCGAGTTGGTCGTGTTGTTCGACACCCTCAGCGATCGAGGTCAGCCCGAGGGCGCTGCTCAGGTCGATGACAGTCCGGACCATCGCTGCTCCTTCGGGATCCAGGGTGATCCGGTCGACGAACGACTTGTCGATCTTGACGAGATCCACGGGGAGGTTTCGAAGGTAGCTCAGGGATGAGTAGCCGGTGCCGAAGTCATCGACGGCCACGCGCAGGCCGAGATCCTTGAGGGCTTGCAGATGGGCTACTGCGACGTCGAGGTCCTGCATGACGCCGCTCTCGGTGACCTCGAGCACGACCGCGCCGGCGGGCAAGCCGGAGTCTCGAAGGGCCGCGCCGACGTCGTCGAGCAGCGCCGGATCTTGGAGCTGACGGGCAGACAGATTGACGCTGATGTAGAAGGCCTCGTCGGTGAGGCCGGATTGGCGCCAGGACTGGGCTTGTCGGCAGGCTTCGGTGAGTACCCAGTTTCCCAGCGGAACGATGAGTCCCGTCGACTCCGCGACCGGGATGAACTCGACCGGGCACACAAGCCCACGACGTGGGTGGTGCCACCGCACGAGCGCCTCGGCGCCGATGGCGGTTGCGCTGTGGACGCTGACGATGGGTTGGTAGAAGACTTCGAGCTGGCCGTCTTCGATTCCGCGTCGAAGGTCGGCGGCCGTTTCGAGGCGGCGGACGGCCTCCTCGTGCATGGCCGGCCGGAACATCTCGAAGCGGCCCTTGCCGTTGTGCTTGGCCATGTACATCGCCAGGTCTGCGTTACGCAGCAGGTCATCTGGGCCGTCGTCGGGGGGTTGGCCCAAGGCGATGCCGATGCTTACCCGTACCGAGATGTCGTCCGCGCCGATCCGTATCGGTTTCTTGAGTGCTTCGACGGCGCGGCGGGCAACGACGTGCGCGGCCTCGGGCATCCGGCCGGACTCCAGCAGCAGGGCGAACTCATCGCCCCCGAAACGGGCGATCGTGTCGCCGGGCCGGGTCGACGCCTTGAGCCGCTCGGCGACAGCGACGAGCAGCTCGTCGCCGGCGGGATGGCCAAGGCTGTCGTTGACCATCTTGAAATCGTCGATGTCCAGGAACAACACAGCGACCGGTCCCGCTTCTCGATTGGCGAGGTCCAGGGCGTGCGCGACCCGGTCGAGGAACAGCGCCCGGTTGGCCAGCCCGGTGAGAGAGTCATGGAAGGCCTGACGGTTCAGTTCTCGTTCCAGCAAGCGCCGATCGGTGACGTCACGGCTGTTGAGCACGATGCCAGCAACGTCGGGATCGTCGAGCAGGTTGGTCATGATGGTGTCTACTTCTCGCCAACTGCCATCGGTATGGCTGACCCGACATTCGAAGTTGGCCGTCGCGGCGCGACCTCCGGCGAGCACCTTGGTGAGCTGGGCTCGAGCGGTTTGGGCGTCGTCGGGGTGGATCAGCCCGCTCAACTGCAGGCCGACCATCGCCTCAGGCTCATGCCCGAGCACCGCCAGGACGCCTGGGCTCTGGTAGCGGACGACACCATCCGGTCCGATGAGGGAGACCATGTCGGAGGAGTTCTGGACAAGGGATCGGAACTGACGTTCGGTGCTGGCCCGGAGCCGCGCCTCGGTCGCCTCGACGCTCTGCATCGCCAGGCTCATCTGGGCGCACACCAACCCGAGGTCGGGAAGGAACTCCTCCGCGCCGGCGGCGGCGTGGCCGACCGCCAGCTTCCCGTGCATCCGGCCGTTCACGACTACCCGCCCGACATAGCGCTCGGAGGGCGGCCGACTGCGACGGTCGTCAGAGGCGTTGGCAGCCAGCAGCGCAGGGACATCGGATGGGCCCCGCTCTTGCCTACTGACGATCAGGTCGGAATCGGCAGGATCGCCGACGCGGCACGGTGCCGGGCCCGCTACCGCGACGACCGTCGGACCGGACGGGGTCAGCGCCACGAACGACGACCACGACTCGGCGCCACCGGACAGCGCCACCGCAGCCCGCACGGCCGCGTGTGCCACCGACACGACGTCACCGGCGCCGACGAACGCCACCGCAGCGTCGGTGAGTGCCACCTGGCGCGCAGCAGCCCGGGCCTGCTCATGGTTGGCAGCGTTCAGCGCCCGGGTTAGGAGCGATAGCCGAGCCAGCACCAACAAGAACATGACCGCCGAGGATGCTGCCAGCAGTGTCTCGTCGGAGCCCATCCCGCGGATGTTCTGGATGATCAGCGTTGCCGGGGATGCCAACGCCGCCACGGTGAGCGCAGCCAGCGCGATCGGACTGCGGGCAGCCTCCGACGACGATGACGGTTCAGTCAGTCGAGCCATCGAAGGGTGCAGCGCCGCCGCCCCCCACAGGGCATAGGACGCCAGCCATCCGAGGTCGATGAGGCTGCCGTCCGAGTAGGTGTTGTGCACGGTGGCGACAGCGAAGAACCCGTCGGCTACCAGCAGGGCCAGCACGCTCGCGGCGAGCAGACGGAAACTCGGGTTGCGCACCCCGCGACTGAGGAGCAGACGCACGACGACCGCGACCAACAGCAGATCGAGCGCCGGGTAGGCGATCGGCACGAGTCGGGCTCCCACGCTCAGGGTCCGGTCATGCGCATAAGGCGCCATGACGAAAACCCATGCCATGACACCCACCCCGATGGCGACCATCACGCCGTCCAGCGCACTGGTCAGATCGGCGCCTCGCACCCGGTAACGGACCAGCAGCAACATGCCCCAGGCCAGGACCGGATAGCCGGCGAGGTAGAGACAGTCAGCAACGGACGGGACCGGGACGGCGTTGCCACTCCCGGCGAGGAAATCGAAAGCAACATCGCCGACGGCGAACAACAGCAGACCGCCCGAGAACGCCAGCCAGGGCCAGCGGCGTCCTGGTCGGTGCGCCCGTACCCCGACCAGCAGGGCCACGACGGCGGAGAACCCGTAGAGGTAGAAGACGACTCGCTGAACAACCCCGCCGACCGCGAAGAAATAGACCGGCATCCCAGCCAGCTGAACCGCCAGGTAGCACCACCAGGCGCGACGCAACCTCATCGGAGCAACGCGAGTCCGGCGGTCA
>JAWWOJ010000139.1:0-2612 GCA_033851885.1 Frankiales bacterium
TTCATCAAGGGCCTGGACAAGCAGAAGACCCAGATCACCGCCGCCCTCGACGGCCTCGACCGGCTGACGGGCAAGCTGGCCGCGCAGAAGCAGATCCTCGACGTCGCCCTGCGAGATCTGCCGAAGGGCACCGCGGTGCTGGCCGACGAGCGCACCCAGCTCACGACGATGCTCACCGGTCTGAACAACCTCGGCACCGTGGCCGTCCGCGTGATCCAGAGCACCAGGGCCAACACTGTCGCCGACCTGCAGTCACTGCAGCCGATCCTGACGCAGCTCGCGGCTGCCGGGAACGACCTGCCGAATGCGCTGGAGCTGCTGACGACCTACCCGTTCCCGAAGACGATCGGGCCCTCGACCTACAAGGGCAAGCAGATCCAGGGCGGCATCCGTGGCGACTACGCCAACCTGTTCATCTCGGTCGACGCCGACATCGCGCAGACGATCGGCAACCTCACGGGCGTACCCGTGCCCCTGACGGTCCCCAAGACCAAGAACGGCAAGCCGGTGGTGCCGACGCTCCCGACCGTACCGACGCTGCCGAAGCTGCCGACGTTGCCCAGGGTGCCGGCCGCGCCGCTGCCGTCGAGCATCACCGACCTCGACCAGCGCCTGACCGCCGGCTCGGAGTCGAGCCTCGAGCTGCTGCTCTTCGGAGGTCTGTCGTGATCAGCCGTCGGGTCCGCATCCAGCTCGCCGTCTTCGCCCTCGTCGCCGTCGTCGGCGTGGTGTTCGCCGGTGGCCGCTACGCCGGCCTCGGCAAGTACGTCCCCGGCTACGACCCCGGCTACCTCGTGAGCGCCGACTTCGTCGACTCGGGCGGCATCTTCCAGGGCTCCGAGGTGACCTACCGTGGCGTCCCCGTGGGCAAGGTCGAGAAGCTGGTGCTCGACAGCGGCAGCACCGGTGTCACGCTGAAGCTGCGGCTCAAGCCCGGCAGCAAGGTGCCCAGCACCAAGCTGCACGCGTCCGTCGCCAACCGCTCCGCGATCGGTGAGCAGTACGTCAACCTCGAGCCCTGCTACCAGACGTCGTCCGCAGAGGCCGCGACCTGCCGGCAGGGCCCGTTCCTGCGCTCCGGCTCCTCGATCTCCCGCGACCACACCGACATCCCGATCCCGCCGGCGCAGCTGATCCTCAACCTCGACGACCTGGTGCGCAGCGTCAACAGCGACGACGTGACCGTCGTCCTCGACGAGCTCGGCGCAGCCTTCGACGGCGTCGGCGACGACCTGCAGCGGCTGATCGACGCGAGCGACCAGCTGACGACGACCGCCACCCGCTACCTCCCGCAGACGACGAAGCTCATCGCCGACAGCTTGCCCGTGCTCGACACGCAGCGCCGGACAGCGAGCGACTTCAAGAGCTACAACGCAGATCTCGCCCAGCTCACCGCCCAGCTGCGGGCCAGCGACCCGGACTTCCGGTCGCTGTTCGCAAACGGCACGGCCAGCGCCAAGGCGGCCACCACGCTGCTGCAGGCCAACGAGGCGAACCTGCCGCCGCTGCTGAGCAACCTGGTCTTCACGGCGCAGGTGCAGGCGGTCCGCATCCCTGCGATCCGGCAGATCATCGTGACGTACCCCAACGTCGTGGCCGGCGGTTTCACCGTGACGCCCGGCGACGGCACCGCGCACTTCGGCTTCGTCACGGCCAACAGCCCGGGTGTCTGTCCCGGCAACGACCCGGGCTACCAGACCAAGGAGCGCGACTACGCCGACGTCGCACCGAAGACGGCCAACCTGAACGCCCACTGCTCCACGACGAGCGGCACGACGGTGCGCGGCGCCGACCACGCACCCCGCGCCGAGGGCCTCAAGCCGTTCCCCGCCGACCGGAGCCAGGCGATCAACCAGCCGTCCAGCCAGCGCTCCCTCTGGGAGGACCTGACGAGCGGCCTGACCACCTCGACGGCCGACTACGACCCGGCGACGGGGCACGCCATCACGGCGAACGGCCTCACCTACACCCTGAGCAGCGCCGCCGGCGCCCAGCAGGTGTTCGGCGACCAGTCCTGGCAGTGGCTGCTGCTCAACCCGATCCGGTCGTGAGCCGAGCCCTCCCAGGCTCGTCCGGCAGAATGCCCCGATGAGCGACACCACCACGAGCACGGCCGGGGGCGCCCCGGCCGCGCTGATCGGGCTCGTGACCGGCCTGTCCGTCGTACTGCTGGTGCTCGCGGTGGCAGCTCTGGGGATCAAGGTCCTGTACCACCCCCAGGACCGGGCGCTCGACCAGGCCCGCGCCGCGGCGCTCGCCGCCGGGCGGCAGGCGATCGTCAACCTCGACGCCATCAGCGCCACGACCCTCGACGCCGACCTCAAGCGCGTCGAGGACGGCTCCACCGGCTCCTTCAAGCAGCTGTTCACGAAGTCGGAAGCCACCCTTCGGGACCTCTACCCGAAGCAGAAGACCGCCTCCACCGGCACGGTCGCGGCCGCCGCCGTCGTCAAGGCCGACCTGGACACCGCCACGCTGCTCATCGCCTCGGACCGCTCGGTCACCGACATCACCACCAAGACCCCCAGCCTGCAGACGTCGCGCTGGGAGCTCGTGCTGGAGCGGCACGGCGGGCAGTGGCTACTCGCCGACCTGGAGCCCGTCCCGTGAGC
>JAWWOJ010000319.1:0-4540 GCA_033851885.1 Frankiales bacterium
GGGGACGATCGTCGGGGCTGTGCTCAACGTGCCGCCTCACTGCCGTCGAGAGCGACCACCCTCACAGCGTACGACGGGACGCCGAGACCGCGGAGAACAGCGGCTGCGAGCATCATCTGCATCGCACCGACGCTAACCGGAGAGAGGGCACGTGGACCTGGGAATCACCACTTTCGCCGAGACGCATGCCGTCGACGGCCGGCCGACGTCCGCAGAGGAGCGGCTCGCCCAGGTGCTGGACGAGGCGGTGCTCGCCGACCAGGTCGGCCTGCACGTCTACGGCGTCGGTGAGCACCACCGCGCGGACTTCGCCGCGAGCGCTCCGGCCATCGTGCTGGCAGCCATCGCGGCACGGACCTCGCACGTCCGGCTGCAGAGCGCCGTGACGGTCCTGTCCACGACGGACCCTGTGCGGGTCTTCCAGGACTTCGCCACGGTCGACCTGATCTCGCACGGGCGGGCGGAGATCATCGCCGGGCGCGGCTCCTTCACCGAGTCGTTCCCGCTGTTCGGCGAGAGCCTCGAGGACTACGACGAGCTGTTCGCCGCGAAGCTCGAACTGCTGCTCGCGCTGCGCTCCTCCGAGCGGGTCACCTGGTCGGGTCGCTTCCGCCCGCCACTCGTCGACCAGGCGGTCTACCCGCGGCCGGTGCAGGACCGGCTGCCGATCTGGCTCGGCGTCGGCGGCAACCCGCCGTCGGTGGTGCGCGCAGGGCGTCTCGGGCTGCCGCTCGTGCTCGCGATCATCGGCGGCGAGCCGGCCCGGTTCGCGCCGTTGGTCGGCCTCTACCGGCAGGCCCTCGAACAGGCGCAGCAGCCCGAGCAGCCGGTCGCGGTCAACGCGCACGGCTACGTCGCAGCCACCACCGAGCAGGCGTACGAGGAGTTCTACGGTCCCTACGCCCGGGCCATGACACTGCTCGGCCGCGAGCGCGGCTGGCCGCCGATGAACAGGCAGGCGTTCGCGCAGCTGGCCTCCCCCGAGGGCTCGCTGGTGATCGGTGATCCCCGGACCGTGGCGGACAAGATCCTGCGGATGCGCGAGGTGCTCGGCATCTCGCGCTTCCAGCTGCACACCAGCGTCGGGACCATGCCCGCCGAGCACGTACACCGGTGCATCGAGCTGCTCGGCACCGAAGTTGCGAAGATGCTGGCATGACCACAATCGCTGACAGGCACGAGGCCATCCTCATCACGCTGCGCAAGGACGGCACGCCGCAGTCGTCCAACGTCATGTACGCCCTGCTCGACGGCGCTGCGAAGATCTCGGTCACGGCCGACCGCGCCAAGACGCGCAACCTGCAGCGCGATCCGCGGTGCGTGCTGCACGTCCTCGGCAGCACCTTCTGGGAGTACGCCGCCATCGAGGCCGGCGCCTCGCTGTCGGAGGTCACCGTCACGCCGGGCGACGACGCCGGCCGCGAGCTGCTCGCTGTCTACGAGGCCGTCGCCGGCAAGGCGCATCCCGACCCCGACGAGTTCTTCGCCGCGATGGTCGCGGACAAGCGCCTCGTCGTCAGGCTCGCGCTGGGTCGCGCGACCGGGCCGCTCGCCGGGTGACCCGGCTCTCCCACGCCCCGAGGGGACCCGCGCCGCCTATCAGCAGCTCGCCGTCGTCGGGCAGCCCGGGATCGACCTCGTGCGACGAGAAGTTGGCGACGACGAGCAGCTCGACGTCGTCGTAGGTGCGCGTGAACGCCCAGATCCGCTCGTCGTCCGGGAGCAGCAGCGCGAAGTCGCCGTGTGCCACCGCGGGTATCTCGTGGCGGAGCGCGATCAGCTTCCGGTAGTGGGCGAGCACCGAGTCCGGGTCGCTGCGCTGGGCCGCCACCGTGACCGTGTCGTCGGCGTAGCCGATCCAGGAGGTCCCTCTGCTGTCGTCCCACGGCATCGGCGTGCGGGCGTTGTCGCGGCTGGCCCTCCTCAGCAGGGCGAGCTTCTCGGCTTCGGGGAGGGCTGACTCGCGGTACCAGTTGAGGGACTCGAGGTCGCGGTAGTCCTCGATGCTCGTGAAGCCCGCGTTCTTCATGCCGAGCTCCTCGCCCTGGTAGACGAACGGCGTCCCCCGGTGCAGGTGCAGCACCGTCGCGAGGGTCTTCGCCGACGCGACCCGGTGCTCGCCGTCGTCGCCGAACCGCGAGACCGCCCGCGGCTGGTCGTGGTTGTCCCAGTACAGCGAATTCCAGCCGTCGCCGAGGCCCTGCTGCCACCGGGCGAACGACTGCTTCAGTGTCGGCAGCGACAGCGGGACCGGGTCCCACTTGGTGAGGTCGTGGTCGAGGCTCACATGCTCGAAGCCGAACACCATGTCGAGCTCCCGGCGGTCCGGTGCGGACATCAGCCGGGCCTGCTCGACGGTGGCCATGGGGGTCTCCCCCACGGTCATGAGGCCGCGGCCGGCAAACGCCTCGCGGTGCAGCTCCTGCAGGAACTCGTGCAGCTGCGGCCCGAAGCCCAGGAAGCCCCACGGGTTCTCGATGTCCTTGCTGATCATGCTGATCACGTCGAGCCGGAAGCCGTCGACGCCACGGTCCAGCCACCACCGCAGCATCTCCGCGAGGGCCTTCCGCACCTGCGGGTTGCGCCAGTCGAGGTCGGCCTGCTCCTTGGCAAAGGTGTGCAGGTAGTACTCGCCGGTCTGCTCGTCGAGCTCCCAGGCGTCGCCACCGAACAGCGACGGCCAGCTGTTCGGCGGCTCCTCGAACCAGAAGTACCAGTCGCGCTTCGGGTTGTCGGTGTCGCTGCGCGACTCCACGAACCAGGGGTGCCGGTCGGACGTGTGGTTGAGCACCATGTCGAGGACCAGCCGGATGCCACGCGCGTGCAGCCCCGCGATGAGGTCGTCGACGTCCTGCAGCGTCCCGAACAGCGGGTCGACGCCCTGGTAGTCGCTGATGTCGTAGCCCGCGTCCACCTGCGGCGACGGGTAGAACGGGCTCAGCCAGAGCGCGTCGATGCCGAGGTCCGACAGGTGGTCAAGCTTGCTGATCACGCCCCGCAGGTCCCCGACACCGTCGCCGTCGGAGTCCGCGAACGAGCGGGGCCACACCTGGTAGACGACCGCCGTGCGCCACCACTCCTGCTCCATACGGCCTCATCCAATCCCCACTAGGGTCATCTGCGTGGGCCCACTGATCCTGCTCGACGTCGACGGAGTTGTGAACATCCTGGGCGAGGACGACTCCCCCGACGGCTGGGACGTCGTCTGCTCGGGACGCGCCACGGCCGAGGGCAACACCTACCCGATCGTCTGGTCGCCGGAGGTGGTCGCCGCCCTCAAGCGGTGGGTGGACGACGGCGTGGAGATCCAGTGGCTCACCACCTGGGGCCACGACGCAAACAGGTCGCTGCGTGAGCTCGTCGACCTCCCCGAGCTGCCCGTTGCCGGCACCTACGACCATGAGCCGGCAGGGGTACCGGAAGAGCCGGGGCGATCGCATGCGTCCGACGCTCCGTCGGCCCCGGACCCCCTGACCGGCCAGTGGTGGAAGTACGACGTGGTGCAGCGGATCCTGCGCGAGCAGCCCGAGCGCACGCTCATCTGGATCGACGACGAGCTGCACGGCGGGATGCGGTTCCGGCAGTGGGCGGATGAGCACCCGCAGGTCCACGCCATCGGCCCGGACGGCGACGTCGGGCTCACGGCTGAGGATCTCGCGGCGATCGAGGCGCTGCTCTACCCGCCCGAGCCGTAGCCTCTGTGGACGCCTGACCGCTGTGGACGGGTCCAGGCACTGACCGCCCAGACCCGTGACGCTGCCAGCCATGACCTCACCTTCACCGCGTCCCACCCCCTGCCTCGACGACTGCTTGGAGTGCTGGCTCCGCAGTGAGCTCGAGACGGGCCACTGCAACGGCTCGCTGTACTTCGTGCACGACTGGCTCGAGGCTCGCCAGTTCGTGCGCGCCGACCTCATCGACTTCCTCGACCGGCACGGTGGCTTCTGCGACTGCGAGGTCCTTCTCAACGTGCTCCTCGGGGGGCGGCTGACGTTCGGCAACCTCGTGCTGTCCTGCGGCCACTAGAACGGCGGCACGTCGTCGAACGGGCTAGGCCGCTCGACGAATCCGCGCTCGTTGAGGTAGCGGCCGTCGCGCAACCGGACGGTGCGTCGCCCGTCGTGCAGGTCGTGGTGCAGGGCGTCGCAGATCGCGAGAGTCTCCTCGAGACAGGTGACCTGGCTTTCGGCATAGCCGAAGACGTGGTGCGGCCGGAGGGGGACGAGGGGATCGGGGGTGTCGGGGCAGCAGCCGTCGCCGGGGCAGCGGCCGCCGCCCTCGATCTGAAGGGCGCGTTGCTCGACCGCGGACAGAGTGCGCTGGCTGTGGACGGCACGAAGTGCCTTGCCCCCGAGAGTCAGGACGAAGGCGGTGACCGAGCTGTCGCACCACCACCTGCGGACGACTGCTCTCGGGATGAGCCGTCCGCTGTCCGCCCTGGGCGGTGGAGCACCTGGCCGCTCGCTGACGGTGGCCTCGGAGATGAGGACGCTGACCTGCACGGGGCGCTTGGCGTGCGTACCGCCCAGCCCGTGCTCCA
>JAWWOJ010000380.1:0-6522 GCA_033851885.1 Frankiales bacterium
GTGCGGAGGACCTGGGTGGTGCTCGAGGAGTCGGCCAGCAATGCACGCGAGGCGTCGTCGGCGTCGCCGGTGAGCGCGATCTTGGCGTAGGTCTCGCACAGCGCCGTCGGGTAGCCGGTGCACACGACACCGGGCACGTTGCCGGTGTTGAGCGCGTCCGTCGGGCAGGAGCCCTGGGCGTTGCCGCTCGGCGGTGCCCCCCCGACCGGCGCCAGGTCGCCGGAGGCGAAGAACAGCGACGTCCACTCGAGCTTGAAGACGCCCTGGCTGTTGAGCTGGTGCGAGAAGCCGGTCGGGTCGCCCGGAGCGACGTAGTTGTTGGGGTCCAGGGAGTACCGCAGGTCGTTCCAGGTGCGGCTCGGGACGATCGCCCGGACGCGCGGGTCGTTCTCCGCGACGTTCGCCTGGATGCCGCCGCCGTAGGAGCCGCCGACCATGCCGACGATGGGGCCCTTGGCGTCCTTCTTCACGTACGCCTTGGGCTGCAGCACCTTGGTGATGAGCTGCATCGCGTCCTTCACGTCGTAGCTGCGGCTCTGCAGCGTGATGCAGCCACTGCTCTTGCCGAACCCCTGGGCGGTGTAGGTCAGCACGACGTACCCGTGCCGGGCCAGGAAGGTCGCCTCGGAGACGACCTCGGCAGCGGTCTTCGACAGCCCGAAGCCGTTCGTCATGAGGACCGCCGGCTGCGGCGTCCGCGCCGTCGCGTTGTCCGGCACATACAGCCGGGTGTCGATGGTCGCCGCATGCGCGCCCGTCGGCCCGTCGGTCACGGGGACCAGCGCATCCGTGGTCGTGAAGGCGTGCGTGCCCCTGCTCGGGGTCACCGGCTCGGCTGTCGCCGGGAGCGTGAAGGTGGCCAGCAGGAGAAGGACAAGCAGATGCCGCATGGGCTGAGTGTGGCGGATCCCACGTCGTAACGAAGCCGTTGCGGTGGATACGCTCGGACGTCTCACTCCCTCAGTTGACAGGACCGTCCGTGGACCTCATGGAGTACCAGGCGAAGGAGCTCTTCGCCAAGCACGGTGTGCCGGTGTTCGCCGGCGAAACCGTCGACAACCCGGCGGACGCCCGGGCCGCCGCCGAGAAGATCGGCAAGCCCGTCATGGTCAAGGCCCAGGTCAAGGCCGGCGGGCGCGGTAAGGCCGGCGGCGTGAAGTACTGCCCGACGCCCGACGAGGCGGAGGCCCGCGCCGCCGACATCCTCAAGCTGGTCATCAAGGACCTGCCGGTCCGCAAGGTCCTCGTGACCGAGGCGTCGGACATCGACAAGGAGTACTACGTCTCCTACCTCCTGGACCGCGCCAACCGCACCTACCTCGCCATGGCGTCCGTCGAGGGCGGCATGGAGATCGAGGAGCTCGCGGTCGAGCGCCCCGAGGCGCTCGCGAAGGTCCCGGTCGACGCGATCGTCGGCGTCGACGCCGCCAAGGCTGCCGAGATCGCCGACGCTGCCGGCTTCCCAGCCGACGTGCGCGACCAGGTCATCGACGTGCTGCAGAAGCTCTGGGAGGTGTTCGTCGAGGAGGAGGCCACGTTGGTCGAGGTCAACCCGCTCGTCCGCACCCCTGAGGGCAAGATCCTCGCCCTCGACGGCAAGGTCACCCTCGACGGCAACGCCGAGTTCCGCCACAAGGACGTCTTCGAGACCTACGCCGACGTCGTCGCCGAGGACGACCTCGAGGGCCGCGCCAAGGCGAAGGACCTCAACTACGTCAAGCTCGACGGCCAGGTCGGCATCATCGGCAACGGAGCGGGTCTCGTCATGAGCACCCTCGACGTGGTCGCGTACGCCGGTGAGAAGCACGGCGGCGTGAAGCCCGCCAACTTCCTCGACATCGGCGGCGGCGCCTCCGCGCAGGTCATGGCCGACGGCCTCGAGATCATCCTGTCCGACAAGGACGTGCGGTCGGTGTTCGTCAACGTCTTCGGCGGCATCACGTCCTGCGACGAGGTCGCCAACGGCATCGTGCAGGCGCTCGCCATGCTCGGCTCCGCAGCCAGCAAGCCGCTGGTCGTCCGGCTCGACGGCAACAACGTCGACGAGGGGCACCGCATCCTCGCCGAGGCGGCGCACCCGCTCGTCACGGTCGTCGACACCATGGACGGCGCGGCCGACAAGGCCGCCGAGCTTGCTGGGAGCGCTGCCTGATGGCGATCTTTCTGACTTCTGACTCCAAGGTCATCGTCCAGGGCATCACCGGCTCCGAGGGCACCAAGCACACCCGTCGCATGGTCGCGTCCGGCACCAATGTCGTCGGCGGCGTGAACCCGAAGAAGGCCGGCAGCGACGTCGACGGCATCCCGGTGTTCGCCACCGTCGCCGAGGCCATCGAGAAGACCGGCGCCGACGTGTCGGTGCTCTTCGTACCGCCCGCGTTCGCCAAGTCGGCCGTCATCGAGGCCATCGACGCGGAGATCCCGCTCGCCGTCGTCATCACCGAGGGCATCCCGGTGCAGGACTCGGCGTACTTCTGGCAGTACAACCTCGACAAGGGCAGCACGACCCGCATCATCGGCCCCAACTGCCCCGGTCTCATCAGCCCTGGCGCGTCCAACGCTGGGATCATTCCGGCCACCATCGCGCCGACCCCGGGCAGGATCGGCCTGGTGTCCAAGTCCGGCACCCTGACCTACCAGATGATGTACGAGCTGCGTGACTTCGGCTTCACCACCGCCGTCGGCATCGGTGGCGACCCGGTCATCGGCACCACGCACATCGACTGCCTCGAGGCGTTCCAGAACGACCCCGAGACCGTCGCGATCGTCATGATCGGCGAGATCGGCGGCGACGCCGAGGAGCGGGCGGCCGACTACATCAAGGCCCACGTGACCAAGCCGGTCGTCGGCTACGTCGCCGGCTTCACCGCTCCCGAGGGCAAGACGATGGGCCATGCCGGCGCCATCGTCTCGGGCTCCTCGGGTACCGCGCAGGCCAAGCAGGAGGCCCTCGAGGCAGCCGGCGTGAAGGTCGGCAAGACGCCGTCCGCCACCGCGGCCCTGATGCGCGACATCATGCAGACCCTCTGACCCGACCCGCCCCCCCGGCGTGGATGTGGACATTGGGGGTTCCCGACCGGCCCCTGACCAGCCCACCTGTCCACATCCACGGCGGGTGGGGGGTGGTGCGGCGTGGTGACGCGGATCATGGACGGGGGGCTGGGACAGTCGAGAGGTCATGACGCAGACCGTCGAGCGCCCCCGCCTCTCCCGCCCCACCCCGCCCTCGCGCTCGCCCTCCGCAGACGTGCTGCTGCCGGGGGTGTCAGCGGCGGCGTGGGCTCTCGGCGCGGGCCTCGTGCTGCTGGGCCTGCCGGTGCTGCTCGCGTGGGCGGCCGACTCGCGGTCCGGATCCGGTGCGGGCGCCGCCCTGCGGACGGTCGGGCAACTGTGGCTGGTGGCGCACGGCGTCGGACTCACGCTCGCCGCCGGGCCCGTGCACCTCACACCCCTGGGGCTGGCCGCCGTACCCCTCCTCCTGCTGCACCGGGCCGGTCGGCACGCAGCCCGCACCTCGGCGGTCGGCCGGGGTCGTGACGCCGGCCTGCTCGTCCTGGCCATGGCGACGCCGTACGCGCTGACGGCCGCGGTCCTGGCGGTGCTTGCCGGTTCACCGGCCGTGCGGCCGAGTACGGCGGGCGCGCTGCTGCTGGGCTTCGCCGTCGCGGTCGTCGGAGCCGCGTCGGGGGTGGTCCGCGAGGCCGGTCTGCTCGCGGGCCTGGACCGGCTGCCCGGCCGGACGTCGGCGCTGCTGCGGGCGACAGCCATCGCCACCGCTGCGCTGGTCGCCGGCGGCGCGCTGGTCGCGGGCGCCACCGTGGCGCTGCACCCGGGCCGGGTCACCTCGCTCGCCGACGCGACCGATCCGGGTCTGCTCGGCGGCCTGGGCCTGCTGCTGCTCGGCCTCAGCCTGGTGCCCAACGCGGCGATCTGGGGCACCTCGTGGGTCACCGGTCCGGGCTTCGCGGTCGGGGCGGGTACGGCGGTCAGTCCGTGGTCCAGCACGCTCGGCCCGGTACCGGCCTTCCCGCTGCTCGGCGGGCTGCCCTCCGGTCCCGCGCCGACGTGGCTGGGCGTCGCTGCTCTCGCGGTGCCGCTCGTCGCCGGTGTGCTCGGTGGACTCGTCGTGGCGCGCGCGCTCGGCGCCGTGTCGCTGACCCGGGCGGCGCTCGAGGGCGCGGTTGTCGCGCCCTGCGTCGCGGTGCTGCTCACCCTGCTGGCGCTGGTCTCCGGCGGCCCGCTGGGCGATGGCCGGCTGTCCGCCATCGGTCCGTCGCCCTGGCGGGTGGGGGTGGCGGTGCTCGCCGAGGTGCTGCTGCCGTCCGTGGCCGCAGCGGTCCTCGGCGTGCGACGCGCTAGGCCTTGACGACGACGGTGCTCATGATCTTGTCGGCGAAGGTCTGCTTCTTGGCATCCCACAGCGGCCACAGGTAGCCGACGTAGCAGGGAATGCTGTCGACGATGTGTACGAACGCACGTCCGATGCCGGCGCCACCACCGATCGGTTGACCTGTCTGCATGTGCACCAGCCGGGTGCCGGCCATCTTCTTGCCGGTCGACTGCCCGGTCTCGCCCTGCAGGTAGCCGTTGTAGATGCCCCAGCCGAGGGCGATCAGGCTCAGGAGCAGTCCGAGCACGCTGCTGATGACCAGCTGCACGATGATCGCGATCAATACGGGGCCGAAGTAGTCGACCAGGCCGGACTGGACGCGCGACCCCCAGTCGGCGAGTTCGCCGACAGGGCCGCTGGGCGGCTGGGCTCCGTACCCGGGCGGGGGCGGGCCGTAGCCAGGGGGCGGGGGCGGTTCGGATCCAGGCGGCGGAGGTGTGGTCATCAGCGGTCTCCCATCGTGGTCACAGCAGGCCGAAGCGGCCGAGCTGGTAGAGCTCCGAGGCCGCGGCCACGGTGAGGATCAGCACCCAGACGTGACGGCTGCTGAGCTGGGGGAGGTGCATCAGAGGGCGGCCGGCGAAGGCCACCGCACCGAGCACCGCCAGGGGCGAGGCTCGGAGTCCGCCGGCCAGGTCACCTCGCCCGACGTGCACCGCCGCGGTCGTCCCCCCGCACAGCGGGCACGGGATGCCGGTCACCGTGCGCAGCAGGCACAGCGAGCCCGGCCGGCGGACGTGGAGCAGCGCCAGCCCGGCGGACGCGGCGAGCAGCAGCCCACCCCGCACAAGAGTGGTCCGCCAGCTCGCGGCGGCGACGAGGGTGGCCATCAGCAGCTGGAGTAAGGGCCGCTGTCGTAGCAGCTGGTGCTGCTGGAGGTGCCGAACGCGACGATGAGGATGATCGCGACGATGCCCACGAGGATCCACGCGAAGCCCAGGATGATGCCGGCGAGCGCCATGCCCCCACCCTCCTGCGGCTGCTTCTTGATCTGGCTGCGGGCGACGAACCCGAAGACGATCGCGAGGATCGCCGGAATGCCGTAGAGGCAGCCGACGATGCCGCAGCAGAGCGAGGCGATGGCGAGGCCGTTGGTCCTGCGCTGCGGCGGCCCCCACTGCTGGTACCCCGGCGGACCGTAGCCGGGCGGCGCGCCGTACCCGGGCGGCGGCGGTCCGTAGCCGGGAGGGGGTGCGTTCCATCCCTGTTGCGCCGGGTCCGAAGCGGGGCCCGGCGGCTGGAACGGGTCCTGCGGTTCGGTCACGTTCGCTCCTGATAACGGCCTGTGCGTGGGCGCGACATTCTCAGCACATCTCGACCGTTTGGGAAGGGAGACGGGGCCGCTAGTCTGGGGCGCCTTCCCCTCCCGAAGCCCAGGAGGAATCCCTGTCCGCCCGTCTGGTCGTCCTCGTCTCGGGGAGCGGCACCACGCTGCAGGCCCTGCTCGACGCCTCTGACGACCCCGCCTGGGGTGCTCGGGTGGTGGCGGTCGGTGCCGATCGCGACGGCACCCTCGGGGAGAAACGTGCTGCCGACCGCGGCATCCCGACCTTCGTGCTGAAGGTCCCGGACCACCCCACCCGCGAGGACTGGGACGCGGCCCTCACCGAGGCGGTCGCCGGTCACGCGCCGGACATCATCGTGCTGGCCGGCTTCATGAAGCTCGTCGGCAAGCACTTCCTCGAGCGGTTCGAGGGCAGGACCCTGAACACGCACCCGGCCCTGTCGCCGAGCTTCCCCGGCATGCACGGTGCGCGCGATGCCCTCGACCACGGCGTCAAGGTCACCGGCTGCACGCTGTTCGTCGTCGACGACGGCGTCGACACCGGACCGATCGTCGCCCAGGCCGCTGTACCCGTCCTCGACGACGACACCGAGGACTCCCTGCACGAGCGCATCAAGACGGTGGAGCGAGTGACCGTCGTGGACGCCATCGGGCGCATGGCCCGCGAGGGCTTCACCGTTTCCGGACGAAAGGTCACCATCCCGTGACAGCGCAAGCCCAGCAGCAGATCCCCATCCGCCGCGCCCTCGTGAGCGTCTACGACAAGACCGGCCTCGAGGAGCTCGGCAAGGGTCTCGCCGCGGCAGGCGTCCAGGTCGTCAGCACCGGATCGACGGCCGCCAAGCTG
>JAWWOJ010000381.1:0-3689 GCA_033851885.1 Frankiales bacterium
AAGCGGTGGCCGGCCGGGTACGGCGAGGAGAGCCGCTCACCGATGTCCGGCTGCTCGGGGCAGGGCTGGTAAGCGACGCCCGCATGGTCGCCGCTCCCGTGCGGCTGGCCGACCCCGCAACGGCCGCGCTGCTGCATGCCGGCGACCGGGTTGACGTCCTCGCGACGCCCACGGAGGCGGCCGGGGAGGCCGTGGCCAGGACCATCGCCGCGGACCTGCGCGTCCTGGCCGTCCCCGCAGCCGATGACACCGACGGTGCGCTCGTCGTGCTCGCCGCGACGCCCGAGGTGGCCAGCCGGCTCGCGGGCGCCGCCGTGCGCAGCCGGCTGTCGGTCACGGTGCTCGCCTCGTGAGCTACGCCGTGTGGGGCTGGGGCTCACCCGAGGCCGCCCCCAAGGCAGCCGACCTCCAGGCCCTTGCCCCGATCGTCGCTGCGAGCACCGGCATCGAGCCGCAAGCACCGGAGACGCCCGCCGACCTGCCCGAGCTGCGGGAGCCCCGCTGTGCGCTGCCGACGTCACTGGCGGCCCTGGGGTCCGTCGATCCGGTCGACCGGGCACGGCACGGCATCGGGCGGGCCTATCGCGACCTGGTCCGGGGTCTGCGGGGCCAACTCACCGACCTACCCGACGTGGTGGTGCGGCCGACCTCGGAGCAGGACGTCGTCGACGTCCTCGACTGGGCCTCGTCCACGGGCGTCGCGGTGGTGCCGTTCGGCGGCGGCAGCTCGGTGGTCGGCGGCGTCGAGCCCCGGGGCCTGGAGGTCGCCGTCAGCCTCGACCTGTCGCGGCTCGACGGGCTCGTCGAGGTGGACGTCCTGTCCCGTGCGGTGCGGCTGCGGGCCGGCACCTTCGGACCTGCCGCCGAGGCTGCGCTCAGGCCGCACGGGCTGACGTTGCGGTTCTACCCCCAGAGCTTCGAGCGGTCGACCGTGGGCGGCTGGGTGGCCACGAGGGCGGCCGGCCACTTCTCGACGGGGCCGACGCACATCGACGACCTCGTCGAGTCGGTGCGCGCGGTCACCCCGAGCGGGGTCTGGGACTCGCGTCGGCTACCGGGTTCAGGTGCCGGCCCGTCGCCCGACCGGATGCTGCTCGGCAGCGAAGGCGCGCTCGGCGTCATCACCGAAGCGTGGCTGCGGGCCCAGCCGCGACCCGTCCATCGCTGGGCGGCGTCGGCGGTCGGGACCTGGGAGCAGGGCGTGGCGGGCGTCCGGGCCATCACGCAGAGCGGGCTACGGCCGGCGGCCTGCCGGCTGCTGGACCCGGTCGAGGCGCGGCTGTCGGGCACCCGGCAGACCGGTGAGGCAGTCCTCGTACTCGGTCTCGAGTCGCTGCGAGGGCCGCTCGACCTCGAGACGGCGACGGTGCTGGAGATCTGCAGGTCGGCCGGGCTCGAGGTCGTCGAGCAGGGCAACCGCGGCGAGGCCGGCGAGGCCTGGCGGTCGACGTTCGTCCGGGCGCCGTACCTGCGCGAAGGCCTGGTGCTGCTGGGGATCCTGGTCGAGACATTCGAGACCGCGATCACGTGGGACCGCCTGCCCGCGTTCGTCGCCGAAGTCACCTCGACCACCGAGGACGCGCTGCGCAGGATCTGCGGCTCGGGGTCCGTCGGGTGCCGCATCAC
This sequence comes from Frankiales bacterium, assembly GCA_033851885.1. Taxonomy (GTDB): domain Bacteria; phylum Actinomycetota; class Actinomycetes; order Mycobacteriales; family SCTD01; genus RYN-111. The sequence continues at coordinate 1,627 of JAWWOJ010000381.1, forward strand.
GCACGCCTATCCCGACGGCGCCGCGCCCTACTTCACGGTGATCGCACCCGCCCGCCGGGGCAGCGAGGTGGCCCAGTGGGACGAGGTGAAAGCGGCCGCAGCGGAGGCGATCATGGCCGGCGGCGGCACCATCACCCACCACCACGCGGTCGGTCGCGACCACCGTCCTTGGTACGACCTCCAGCGACCCGACCCGTTCGCGGCCGCGCTCGCCGGCGCGAAGGCCGCGGTCGACCCGGCAGGCGTCATGAACCCGGGGGTGCTGGTCGGGTGACAGCCGCATAGCGCCACTAGCGGTCGCGTCGCGAGGCGCGTCATGATCGCCGCGCTCACCCTTTCCCGTACGGAGGTCAGATGGACGGGTTCAAGAGGTTCCTGCTCCGCGGCAACGTGGTCGACCTGGCCGTCGCCGTCGTCATCGGTGCCGCGTTCGGCGCCATCGTGGTCGCGTTCACCAAGGCCTTCATCACGCCACTCATCGGGCTCATCGGCGGGGCCAAGGGCGCGTTCTCGGACAAGAAGTTCACCGTCCACGGGACCGACTTCCCCTACGGGCAGTTCGTGGACTCGATCATCAGCTTCGTCATCATCGCGACCGTCGTCTACTTCTTCGTGGTCATCCCCGTCGGCAAGCTGATGGACCGGTTCAAGACCGAGCCCGAGCCCGGCGACCCGGTCAAGGAGTGCCCCGAGTGCCTGAGCAAGATCCCGCGGGCCGCGATGCGGTGCGCGTTCTGCACCGTGGAGCAGCTCGAACCCGCCTAACGCGGCTCATGGTGGGGCGGTCGGTCGGAGAGGTACCTCTCGAGGTCCCGCTGCTCCTCCGCCTCGCTGGGCTCCTGGCGCTCGGCCAGCGGCTCCTCGACCGCCGGTTTCGCCCCGGCCGGCCCGACGGCCCGTCGGCGCTTCTTCTCTGACACGTCCTCATCCTGACAGCAGCGAATCTCGCCCAGGAACAGCTAGCCTTCCGGGGGCTTCGCCTCCGTAGCTCAGTGGATAGAGCGCCTCCGTCCTAAGGAGGGCGTCGGGAGTTCGATTCTCTCCGGGGGCACGTGCGCACCTACAGCGGCAAGACAGCGGTGGTCACCGGCGGCGGCTCGGGGATCGGGCGGGCCCTCGCGCTCCACCTGACGCAGCTCGGTGCCCGGGTCGCGGTGAGCGACATCAGCAAGCAGGCCGCGCTCGACACCGCCGGCGCGTGCGGCAAGAACGCCCACGCCTTCGAGCTCGACGTCGCCGACCGGCAGGCCGTGTTCGCGCACGCCGAGGACGTCATGACGGCGTTCGGCGCCGTCGACCTCGTGCTCAACAACGCCGGGGTCGCCCTGCACGGCCCGGTCTCCGAGCTCGGCATCGACGACATGCAGTGGCTGATGGACATCAACTACTGGGGCGTCGTGCACGGCACCCAGGCGTTCCTGCCGCACCTCACCGCCAGCCACGGTCAGCTCGCCAACGTGTCGAGCGTCTTCGGCCTCGTCGCCGTGCCCAAGCAGGCCGCGTACAACGCCGCGAAGTTCGCCGTCCGCGGCTTCACGGAGGCGCTGCGCCAGGAGCTGAAGGTCGCGGGTGCACCGGTGGCCGTCAGCACGATCCACCCCGGTGGCATTCGGACGGCCATCGCCCGCAGCGCCCGGGTCACCGCCGGCGAGGACCCCGCGGCCACCGCCGCCCTGTTCGACCAGAAGCTCGCGCACACCACCCCGGAGAGGGCGGCGCGCATCATCATGAAGGGCTTGGCCAAGGAGAAGCCACGGATCCTGGTCGGGCCGGACGCCTACGTGCTGGCCGCCCTCCCGCGGCTGCTGGGCATCGGCTACGAGAAGGTCGTCGCCCGCGGCTCGGCGGCGCTCGACGTCTAACCTCGCGCCATGACTGACGTCGAGCTCGCCGCCCGCCTGGCGCAGACCGCCCTGCGCCTGCTCGAGGCGCTGCGCGAGGACGGCACACTGACCGGCAAGCCGCTCGGCGCGGCCGGAGACGCCGTGGCCAACGCGTTCCTCGTGCGTGCGCTGGCGGAAGCCCGCCCGGATGACGGCGTGCTGTCCGAGGAGGAGAGGGAC
>JAWWOJ010000384.1:0-4010 GCA_033851885.1 Frankiales bacterium
GGTCCGCAGGAACGACAGCCCCTCGATCACGGACGCGAGACCGGCCGGCCTTCCGCCGCCCGCGGGTGACATCGACGGCAGCGAGGCGACGGCCCACAGCGAGGCGCCGAACGAGACGGCGTCGAGCCCATAGGCCGTCCCGAACCCGAAGGCGGCGACGAGCACACCAGCGAGCAGGGGGCCAGCGGCCATGCCGACGTTGAACTCCACCTGCCGAAGCGCGTTGCCCGCGGGCAGCAGCTCGGTCGGCAGCAGCCGCGGGACGAAGGCCTGCCGCGCGGGCGAGTCGAGCGCGAACAGGGCGGCCTGCACCGCCACGACGAGGTAGAGCAGCCAGGTCCAGTGCAGCCCCGCCACCGCCTGGGCGAGCAGGATCGCGGACAGCACGGCCTGGCAGGACGTGGTGACGAGCACCAGGCGACGGCGGTCCACGGCATCGGCCACTGCCCCTCCGTACAAGCCGAAGACGATCAGCGGGACGAGACCCACGATGCCGACGAGACCGACCGCGGCGGCCGAGCCGGTCTGCTCATAGACCTGCAGGGGGACCGCCACGGCCGTGACCTGGGTGCCGACGACCGACACCGCGTCCCCGATGAGCAGGTTGCGGAAAGCGGGAGCGACGCGGGTCGGGGTCAGGTCCAGCGTGAGGCGACGGCGGGGGCCAGCGGTCGTCACGGGGACAGTCTCTCGACCACCCACTCCTTGCCTGACAGCCGGTACCGCAGCCGGTCGTGCAGGCGGGACGCTCTGCCCTGCCAGAACTCCACCGACACCGGAGCCACCCGCAGGCCGCCCCAGAAATCCGGCAGAGGTACGGCGGATGGGAACCGCTCCTCGGCGGCTGCCATCCGCGCCTCGAGCTCCTCCCGGGTGACGACAGCCGACTGACGTGAGGCCCAGGCCCCGAGCTGCGAGCCGCGCGGGCGGGTCGCCCAGTAGGCCTGCGACTCCTCCCGGGAGACCTCGCTGACGGTTCCCTCCACGCAGACCTGCCGCTCGAGCTCGACCCAGGGCAGGCAGAGCGAGACCCAGGACTGACCCAGTGCCTCGGACGCTTTGCGGGAGCCGAGGTTGGTGAAGAAGACGAGGCCGCGCGGGTCGGCACCCTTGAGCAGCACGTTGCGGGAGCTGGGACGGCCGTCGGGGGAGACGGTCGAGACGACCATCGCGTTGAACTCGCGCACCGGCGCCGCGTCGCCCAGCCAGCGGTCCAGCTGGTCGTGCCAGCTGGGGGCGAGGTCGGCTTCGGCGAGCCCGGCGCGGCTGTACTCGCGGCGGAGGGCGGCAAGGTCGGTCACCGGAGCAGCCTCTCGCACCGCCGGATTCGCGACACGGCAGAATGGGGTGACCGACACAATCAGGGAGCCGCAACCGATGGCTGACGACACCGCCTTCAAGCCCGGACTCGAAGGCGTCGTCGCCTTCGAGTCGGAGATCGCCGAGCCCGACAAGGAGGGCAGCGCACTCCGCTATCGCGGTGTCGACATCGAGGACCTGGTCGGCAACGTCAGCTTCGGCAACGTCTGGGGCCTGCTCGTCGACGGCAAGTTCAACCCCGGTCTCCCGCCGGCCGAGCCGTTCCCGCTGCCCGTGCACTCCGGAGACATCCGGGTCGACGTGCAGTCCGCCGTCGCGATGCTCGCCCCGGCGTGGGGGCTGCACCAGATGCTCGACATCGACGTCAACCAGATCCGGGACGACCTCGCGCGGGTCTCCGTGATGGCGCTGGCGTTCGTCGCCCAGAGCGCCCGCGGCCTGGGAAAGCCGATGGTCCCGCAGAGCGAGGTCGACAAGGCCGCGACCATCGTCGAGCGGTTCATGATCCGGTGGAAGGGCGAGCCGGACCCGGCGCACACCAAGGCCGTCGACGCCTACTTCGTCTCCGCCGCCGAGCACGGCATGAATGCCTCTACCTTCACGGCTCGCGTCATCGCCTCCACCGGCGCGGATGCCGCCGCCAGCATCTCCGGAGCCATCGGCGCGCTGTCCGGCCCACTGCACGGTGGCGCGCCGTCGCGGGTGCTGACGATGCTCGATGAGGTCGAGAAGAGCGACGATCCGCGTGCCTACGTGAAGGCCGAGCTCGACGCCGGCCGCCGCCTGATGGGCTTCGGCCACCGCGTCTACCGCGCCGAGGACCCGCGCGCCCGCGTGCTCCGCCGCACGGCCAAGGAGCTCGGCAGCACCCGGTACGAGGTCGCGGATGCGCTCGAGCAGGCTGCCATCGCGGAGCTCACCGAGCGCTACCCGGACCGACCGCTGCGCACCAACGTGGAGTTCTGGAGCGCGGTCGTCCTCGACTACGCCGAGGTCCCGGCCCACATGTTCACCAGCATGTTCACGTGCGCTCGCACCGCCGGCTGGTCGGCGCACATCCTCGAGCAGAAGAAGCTCAACAAGCTCATCCGCCCGTCGGCGAAGTACGTCGGCCCGGGTCCACGCCCCGTCTCCGCCGTCGAGTCGGGCGCCCTCCCCGCCGGGAACCAGGTCTGATGCCCGTCACCATCCCCGCCGACCTCCTCCCCCAGGACGGTCGCTTCGGCTCGGGTCCGTCGAAGGTCCGCCCGGAGCAGCTCACCGCCCTCACGGCGGCGGCCAAGGTCATCGGCACCTCGCACCGGCAGAAGCCGGTCAAGGACGTCGTCGCGCGCGTGCGCGCCGGTGTCACCGACCTGCTGTCGCTCCCGGCAGGGTACGAGGTCGTCCTGGGCAACGGCGGATCGACCTGCTTCTGGGACGTCGCGACCTTCAGCCTCGTGCGGGACCGCGCGCAGTTCCTGGCGTTCGGCGAGTTCGGGGCGAAGTTCGCCGAGGGCGTCAGGGCAGCGCCGTTCACCGGCGAGCCCACCATCATCAAGGCCGACCCGGGCAGCGCGCCCGACTGGGCCGCCGAGCCCGGCATCGACTTCTACGCCACGCCGCACAACGAGACCTCGACGGGCGTGGCCCGTCCCGTGCGCCGGCCGGTCGGGGCCGACGCCGGTGCGCTGCACGTCGTCGACGGAACCTCCGCCGCCGGCGGCCTGCCCGTCGACATCGCCGAGACCGACGTCTACTACTTCGCCCCCCAGAAGAGCTTCGCCTCGGATGGCGGCCTGTGGCTCGCCGTCATGTCTCCGGCTGCCGTCGAGCGGGTGGGGCAGCTCAGCGACCGCTGGGTCCCGCCGTTCCTCGACCTGCAGACGGCGATCGACAACAGCCGGCTCGACCAGACCTACAACACCCCCGCGGTGGCGACGCTGCTCATGCTGGCGGACCAGCTGGAGTGGATGAACCGCCAGGGCGGGCTGCCGTGGTGCGTCCAGCGCACAGCCGACTCCAGCCAGCGGCTCTACACCTGGGCGGACAAGACGTCGTTCACCACCCCGTTCGTCAAGGACGAGACGCTCCGGTCGCCGGTGGTGGGCACCGTCGACTTCGAGGGCGTCGACGCCGCAGAGGTCGCCAAGGTGCTGCGCGCGAACGGCATCGTCGACGTCGAGCCGTACCGCAAGCTCGGACGCAACCAGCTCCGGGTGGCGATGTTCCCGGCCGTCGATCCCGCGGACGTCGAGGCGCTCACGTCCTGCATCGACTACGTGGTCGAGCAGCTGTCCTGAACCAGGCCTGGGTCCCGCGGGTCGTCAACGCCGCGCTGGCCGCGTTCCTCCTGCTCTTCCTCGTGCCGGTCTTCACGCATCTGGGCGGGTTGGCGACCTCTGTCCAGGTTCTCCTGGTCTGCCTGTCGGTGCCCCTCAGCCTGTTGTGCCTCGCCTGCCTCGTCTCGGCCGCGAGACCAGGCACTTTGGGAAGGCTCCGTCGCCATAGGCGATGACTAGTCCTCTCGAGGCTCACCCGTTCGTGGCACCGGATGTATCCTGACAAAGCCGCCTTCCCTTGACTACCAAGCGAAGTCGCATCTCACTAGCCGTCACCGAGTAGTCAGCACGTCGTTTCCTCAAGCAATGCATTGGTCATGTCGAACTAGACGGTGACCAGCCTGATGAGGAGACACCCCCGTGCGTCCC
>JAWWOJ010000437.1:0-4626 GCA_033851885.1 Frankiales bacterium
TGACGACAGCAACCCCCCTCGCTGCAGACACCGACGAAGAGCCCCTCGACGCTGTCGAGGTCGACGAGAAGGAAGCGCCGCTCGACGGCGCCGGCATCTCGGCCGACCTCGTCCGGGCGTACCTCAAGGAGATCGGCAAGACCCCCCTGCTCTCCGCCGAGCAGGAGGTCCTCCTCAGCCAGCGCATCGAGGCCGGCCTGTTCGCGACCCACAAGCTGCAGCAGAAGGGCCTGTCGGCTTCCCTGCGACATGACCTCGAGTGGCTCGTCCGCGACGGCGAGAAGGCCAAGAAGCACCTGCTCGAGGCCAACCTCCGGCTGGTCGTGAGCATCGCGAAGCGCTACCTCGGCCGGGGGATGCTCTTCCTCGACCTCATCCAGGAGGGCAACCTCGGCCTGATCCGCGCCGTCGAGAAGTTCGACTACACCAAGGGCTTCAAGTTCTCGACGTACGCGACCTGGTGGATCCGGCAGGCCATCACCCGCGCCATGGCCGACCAGGCCCGCACCATCCGCATCCCGGTGCACATGGTCGAGCAGATCAACAAGGTCGCCCGGCTCCAGCGCGAGAAGCTGATGACGCTGGGCCGCGAGGCCACCCCGGAGGAGATCGCCGAGGAGCTCGAACTGACCGTCGACAAGGTGCTCGAGATCCAGGGCTATGCGCGCGAGCCGATCTCGCTGCAGGCGGTCGTCGGCGACGAGGCCGACAGCAGCCTGGGCGACTTCATCGAGGACGCCGACGCGCCGGTCGCCGTCGACATCGTGTCGTTCGGCCTGATGCAGGAGCAGCTCTACGACGTCCTGACGACACTCACCGACCGCGAGGCCGCCGTCGTGAAGCTGCGCTTCGGGCTCGCCGACGGACAGCAGCACACCCTCGACGAGATCGGGCGCGAGTTCGGCCTGACCCGCGAGCGGATCCGCCAGATCGAGTCCAAGACCCTGTCGAAGCTGCGGCACCCGAGCCGGTCGCAGAAGCTCCGCGACTACCTCGAGGACTAGTGGAGCCGGTCCCCCAGGACGTGTTCGAGGAGCTCGTCGCCGACGCCCTCGACGGCCTGCCCGAGGGCTTCGAGTTCTCCAACGTCGTCGTCGTCGTGGAGGACCAGCGGCCCGGCAAACCGCACCTGCTCGGCCTCTACGAGGGCGTCCCCTTGACCGAGCGCCGCCACTACTCCGGCGTGCTGCCGGACCGGATCACGCTGTTCCGGCTGCCGCTGTGCCGGCACGCGGTCGGGCTCGAGGACCTGGTGCGCGAGATCAGGGTGACCGTGTTGCACGAATTCGGCCACCATGTCGGGATCGACGAAGATCGTTTGCATGAGCTGGGGTGGGCTTGAGAGAGTGTCCTGTGAGGGAGTTCACCCGCCGGTAACTAGTGGAACACCTCAGAGCCTGAGATCGTTGGTGCAAGACAGGTGGGCGCACGCCTGCGCACCGCTTGTGACGCACGAGCGGCTGCGCACTCAGCGTACTCGCCCCACCGCTCGGCCCACCGGCACGTCAACCCCGCACGTCAACCCCGCACGTCAACCCTGCACGTCAAACCTGAGGAGAGCTCGTCATGCCCACCGCTGCCCGCCCCGCCGACAACGATGTCGTGGTCGAGGCGTTGGTCCAGCGTGCTGCTGCTGAGGGGCAGATGTCCCTCGCTCAGCTGCGCACCACGTTCGAGCAGGCCAGCATCGGCCCCGACCAGGCGCGCGCCGTGCTGCGGCGCCTGACGCAGGGCGGACTGGTCATCGGATCAGACGAGCCCAAGAAGGGCCGACGCACGTCGGCCATGACCGAAGTGAGCAATGTGAGCACCGCCCCCACCACCCGTACCCGCAAGTCCGCTGCCGCCAAGCCGGCCGAGAGCGCCCCGGCGCCCGCGCCCGAGGTCGTCACCGATGCCACCGCCGCGCCGGCCGAGGCCGCCGAGGCCGAGGCCGAGGAGTCCGAGGACGCGCCCATGGCCCTCGACGAGGCGCCCCCCGGCATCGACCTGGTCAAGGCCTACCTCCGCGAGATCGGTCGCGTCGCCCTCCTCACCGCGGTCGAGGAGGTCGACCTGGCCAAGCGCATCGAGGCCGGCCTGTTCGGCGCCGAGAAGCTCCGCCAGAACCGCGAGGAGGGCCTCAAGCTGACCCCCACGATGAAGCGCGACCTCACCTGGATCGTCCGCGACGGCGACAAGGCCAAGCGGCACCTGCTCGAGGCCAACCTGCGTCTCGTCGTCTCGCTCGCCAAGCGCTACCAGGGCCGCGGCCTCGACCTGCTCGACCTCGTGCAGGAGGGCAACCTCGGCCTGGTCCGCGCGGTCGAGAAGTTCGACTACGCCAAGGGCTACAAGTTCTCCACCTACGCCACCTGGTGGATCCGGCAGGCGCTGCAGCGCGCGCTGGCCGACCAGGGCCGCACCATCCGGGTGCCCGTCCACATGGCCGAGCTGATCACCAAGGTCACCCGCGTCCGCCGCGAGCTCACCCAGTCGCTCGGTCGCGACCCCTCCCCCGAGGAGATCGGCCTGCCGCTCGAGATGACGGCCGCCAAGGTCGAGGAGATCATCGCGTTCGGCCGCGACACCCTGTCGCTGCAGAGCCCGGTCGGCGACGACGACGCCACCCTCGGCGACTTCATCACCGACACCGAGGCCGTCGACCCCGTCGCGTCGATCGAGACGCAGATGCTGCAGACGCAGCTGTCGCAGGTCCTCGACTCGCTGCCGGAGCGCAGCGCGATCGTCGTCCGGATGCGGTTCGGCCTCGACGACGGCCGCCCGCGCACCCTCGACGAGGTGGGCCGCCACCTCGGCCTGACCCGCGAGCGGATCCGCCAGATCGAGCGCGACACCCTCGCCGAGCTCCGCCTGGAAGGCCGCGCCGACGGCCTCAAGGAGTACGTCGCCTAACAACTTCCCTCCTCTGGTGCCGGTGCTCGTCGATGCCCCGGACCTCGCGTTGACGGCCCACCGGGCCGCACCAGAGGAGGGAAGTGGGGTCGGCGTGGCGCAGGGGGAGATCCGGAGCTACCTGGTACGCCGCGGGCGCACCGGTCCGACCTCCCGTGCCGCCCTCGAGCGGCTCTGGCCGGTGTACGGCGAGAGCGAGCTGGCTGCCGTGCTCGGCCGCCCGCCGCGGGTCGTCGAGATCGGGTTCGGGATGGGCGAGGCGACCGCCGTCATGGCCGCGGCGGCCCCTGACACCGAGCTGCTGGCGGTCGAGGTGCATCCGGCCGGCATCGCCGCACTGCTGCGCCGGCTCGAGACGGCCGCCCTGACCAATGTCCGCATCTGGCACGGCGACGCGGTCCCGGTCCTTCAGGCGCTGACTGACGGCTGCCTGGACGAGGTGCGGCTGTTCTTCCCCGACCCGTGGCCGAAGGCCCGGCACGCGAAGCGGCGACTCCTGAGGCCGTCCTTCGCGACCCTGCTGGCACGGGTGCTGGCTCCCGGCGGGTTCCTCCACCTGGCGACCGACTGGCCCGGGTACGAGGAGCACGCCCGTGAGGCGCTGGCCAGCTGGACCGTCGTGGCGGACCGGCGGGACCGCCCCGTCACGGGGTACGAGAGGCGGGCCCACCGCGACGGTCGCGAGGCCGTCGACCTGGTGTGCCACCCGCCACGCTAGGCAAGGAGCAGCTCGGCCTGGGTGGCCGCGTAGGCCGAGGCCAGCGCCCGGAGCTGAGCGCCGCCGTCACCGCTGTAGGAGCGGCCGTGCATGGTGGCGAGCGTCGTCGGCTCCAGGTCCGCCAGCCCGCGCAGCGTCGGCACGAGGTTGGCCGACAGCGAGGTGGCGTGGAAGACCTCCTCGGCGAACAGGGCCGGCTCGAGCAGATCGGTGTCGCTGAGGGCCTGGCCGCCGCCGAGCTGCGTCAAGACGTCCCCGGCGAGCAACGTCCTGGTCGTCTCGTCGAACCAGAGCCCGCTCTCCCAGTTGTGCGGCACGTGCGGTGTCGGGAGGAAGCGCAGCCGGTGCCGGCCGGTATCGAGGGGCTCGTCGCCGATCAGGTGCGGCGGCCGGTCCGCCAGGTCGTTGAGCGACACCATGCAGGCGAGCGGCCCGTGGACGACCTCCGCGCGCGGTGCCGCGGCCAGGAAGCTGTTCATGCCCCCGCACTCGTCAGCCTCGACATGGGCGAACGAGATCCAGCGCAGCTGCTCGAGCGGGATCACGCTGGCCACCGCCTGGGAGACCAGCGGGAACAGCTGCCGCATGCCGGTGTGGAACAGGAAGGGCTGGTCGTCGCGGACCAGGAACTGGTTGAATGTGAAGCCCGTCGGGCCCACGTCGGGGATGAAGGTGGAGAACCGGAACAGGTCAGGCGCGATCTCGTCGACCTGGGTCTCGAACGCTGGCTGTGTCATGCCTGCAGCGTCCTGCTCCTGTCCGGCTCGGACATCGGGGGATCCCCCCTACTTCGCCCCTGAGCGGGCTGCCAGCGCCGCCGCCTCGGCCCGGGTGCGGACCCCGAGCTTGGCGAGGATCCGGCCCACGTGGGTCTTCACGGTCGCCTCGGCCAGGAACATGCTGGCCGCGATCTCCGCGTTGGACTTGCCCTGTGCCACCTCGAGCAGAACCTCGTGCTCGCGCTCGGTGAGCTCAGCGAGAGCGGTGAACGTGGGGGTCTGGGCGTCGGGGAG
>JAWWOJ010000481.1:0-3040 GCA_033851885.1 Frankiales bacterium
TATCGCACTCGGCGCCGACCCGCAGGCCTTCCTGAAGAAGCACGTCATCAACGCTGCCATCGGCATGGTGCTCGGTGTCGCGGCGGCACTGGTCGACTACCGGGCACTGAGGGCCTACGCGCCGATCGTCTACGGCGCGTCCTGCCTCGGGCTGATGGCGGTGCTGTCGCCGATCGGCTCGACGATCAACGGCGCGCACTCCTGGATCGTGCTGCCCGCCGGGTTCCAGATCCAGCCGTCGGAGTTCGCGAAGCTGGCCATCGTCGTCGGCATGGCCATGCTGCTCGGGGAGAAACGCGACGGCGAGGACGTCCCGCGCAACGGCGACGTGGTGCAGGTGCTCGCGCTATGCGCGCTGCCGATGGGGCTGATCATGCTCCAGCCCGACTTCGGCACGACGATGGTCTTCATCTTCGTGATCCTCGGGGTGCTGTCGGTCGCGGCGGCCCCTGCGAAGTGGATCGTCGGGCTGCTGGTGGCCGGCGTGCTCGTCGGTGCCTTCGTGGCCCCGCACGTGCTCAAGGACTACCAGCTCAACCGCTTCAAGGTGGTCTCCAACCCGAGCATCGACCCGCGCGGCGTCGGCTACAACGTCCGGCAGGCCCGCATCGCCATCGGCTCGGGAGGCCTGACCGGCAAGGGGTTGTTCCACGGCACCCAGACCCAAGGCAGGTTCATCCCGGAGCAGCAGACCGACTTCGTGTTCACCGTCGCGGGCGAGGAGCTCGGCCTGGTGGGAGCGGGGGGCATCATCCTGTTGCTCGGCGTCGTCCTCTGGCGAGGGCTGCGGATCGCCTCCCTCGCGACCGACTCGTTCGGGCGGCTGGTGGCCGCGGGAGTCGTCAGCTGGTTCGGGTTCCAGAGCTTCGTCAACATCGGGATGACGCTCGGGATCATGCCCGTGACAGGGCTGCCGCTGCCCTTCCTCAGCTATGGCGGTTCGTCGATGTTCGCCAACCTGATGGCCATCGGCCTGCTCCAGAACGTCCATATGCGCTCCCACGAGAGCGGCCCCCGCTTCTGACGCCCGTACCCTGGGTCCATGCCCGGTGACTCGCTCTTCTCCCGACTGGAGCAGCTGCTGCCTCAGGTCAGCAAGCCGATCCAGTACGTCGGTGGCGAGCTCAACTCCACGGTGAAGCCCTGGGAGGACGCGGCCGTCCGGTGGTGCCTGATGTACCCGGACGCCTACGAGGTCGGGCTGCCCAACCAGGGCGTCATGATCCTTTACGAGGTGCTCAATGAGCAGCCCGACGTGCTGTGCGAGCGCACCTACTCCGTCTGGCCCGACCTCGCGAAGCTGATGCGTGAGAACGGCGTTCCGCAGGTCACCGTCGACGCCCACCGTGCCGTGCGCGACTTCGACGTGCTGGGCGTGAGCTTCTCCACCGAGCTGGGCTACACCAACATGCTCGAGGCGCTCGACCTCGCCGGCATCCCGCTGCACGCCGCCGACCGCGACGAGAGTCATCCGATCGTGCTGGCCGGTGGCCACGCCGCTTTCAACCCGGAGCCGATCGCGCGCTTCATCGACGCCGCCGTCCTCGGCGACGGTGAGCAGGCGGTGCTCGAGATGACGGACATACTTCGTCGTACCAAGGCCGAGGGGCTCAACCGGCACGACACCCTGCTGGAGCTGGCCAAGACCGGCGGCGTCTACGTGCCGCGGTTCTACGACGTCGACCACCTCGAGGACGGCCGCATCCGCCGGGTCGCGCCCAACCATCCCGATGTCCCGTGGCGGGTCGCCAAGCGCACCGTCATGGACCTCGACGAGTGGCCCTACCCGAAGCAGCCGCTGGTCCCGCTCGCCGAGACCGTGCACGAGCGGATGTCGGTGGAGATCTTCCGCGGCTGCACCCGCGGCTGCCGCTTCTGCCAGGCCGGGATGATCACGCGGCCCGTGCGGGAGCGCTCGATCACCGGCATCGGCGACATGGTGAAGGCCGGCCTCGAAGCGACCGGGTACGAGGAGGTCGGGCTGCTGTCGCTGAGCAGCGCGGATCACTCCGAGATCGGCGAGATCGCCAAGGGCCTCGCCGACCGCTACGAGGGCACCCAGACCTCGCTCTCCTTGCCGAGCACCCGGGTCGACGCGTTCAACATCGACCTCGCCCAGGAGCTCACCCGGGGCGGCCGCCGCTCCGGTCTCACCTTCGCCCCCGAGGGCGGGTCCGAGCGGCTGCGCAAGGTCATCAACAAGATGGTCACCAAGCAGGACCTCATCGACACCGTGACGGCTGCCTACAGCCAGGGCTGGCGACAGGTGAAGCTCTACTTCATGTGCGGTCTGCCGACGGAGACCGACGAGGACGTGCTCGAGATCGCCGAGATGGCAAGGGAAGTCATCCGCGCCGGCCGTCAGGCGACCGGCACCCGCGACGTGAAGTGCACCGTCTCGATCGGGGGCTTCGTACCCAAGCCGCACACCCCGTTCCAGTGGGCCGCCCAGGCCGATCCTGAGACGATCGACCGCCGCCTCAAGCTGCTGCGCGACGCCATCCGCGAGGACAAGAGCACCGCCAAGGCCATCGGCTACCGCTACCACGACGGCAAGCCCGGACAGGTCGAGGGACTCCTCAGCCGGGGCGACCGGCGCATCGGTGCGGTCATCGAGGAGGTCTGGCGGCAGGGCGGCATCATGGACGGTTGGAGCGAGCACTTCTCCTACGAGCGCTGGATGCAGGCATGTACGGCGGTAGGGGTCGACGTCGACTGGTACACCACCCGCGAGCGCGACGAACTCGAGGTCCTTCCCTGGGACCACCTCGACAGCGGGCTCGACAAGGAGTGGCTCTGGTCGGACTGGCAGGACGCGCTGGCCGAGACCGACCTCGACGACTGCCGCTGGATCCCGTGCTTCGACTGCGGCGTCTGCCCGCAGCTGGGCACCGAGATCCAGGTCGGTCCCACCGGCAAGAAGCTGCTCCCGCTCAGCGTCGTCTAGGGGATCGCGCCGCCGAGGTCAGGTTGCCCTCGCCTCCGCGCAGGTACCAGCACAGCCTCGCGCCGACACCCGACATGCCAAGTGGGACCCAGG
>JAWWOJ010000511.1:0-9080 GCA_033851885.1 Frankiales bacterium
GGTTGGTGCCCTCGTAGATCTGGGTGATCTTGGCGTCGCGCATCATCCGCTCGACGGGGAAGTCGCGGGTGTACCCGTATCCGCCGAACAGCTGGACCGCGTCGGTGGTGACCTGCATCGCGGTGTCCGAGGCAAAGGTCTTCGAGGCGCTCGACAGCAGTGTGAGGTTGGCGTCGCCGCGCTCCGCAGCCGCGCTCGCGACATACACGAGGTGCCGTGCGGCCTCGATCTTCATGGCCATGTCGGCGAGCATGAACTGCACACCCTGGAACTCGGCCACCGCCTTGCCGAACTGCTTGCGCTCCTTCACGTAGGCGATGGACTGGTCGAGCGCGCCCTGCGCGATCCCGACGGCCTGCGCGCCGATCATCGAGCGGGTGTGGTCGAGGGTCTTCAGCGCCGTGATGAAGCCGGTGCCCTCCTCACCGATGATGCGGTCGGCCGGGATCCGGGTGTCCTCGAAGTAGATCTCCGACGTGGGGGACCCGTGGATGCCGAGCTTGCGCTCCTTCGCGCCGACGGAGAAGCCGGGGTCGTCCTTGTGCACCACGAAGGCGGAGATGCCCTTCGCGCCCTTCGACGGGTCGGTCGACGCCATCACCGTGAAGTGGGTGTTGACCGCGGCGCCGGTGATCCAGGTCTTGGAGCCGTTGAGCACCCAGCTGTCGCCGTCGCGGATCGCCCGCGTCTTCATCGCCGCCGCGTCCGACCCGGCCTCGCGTTCGGACAGCGCGTAGGAGAACGCCGCCTCGCCGCGGGCCACCAGCGGGAGGTAGGTCTTCTTCAGCTCCTCGGAGCCGGACAGGATGAGCCCCATCGTGCCGAGCTTGCCGGCCGCCACGATGAGCGACGACGACGCACAGACCCGCGCGATCTCCTCCACGACGATGCAGTGCGCGATCTTGTCGGCCCCCGCACCGCCGTACTCCTCGGGGATGTGCAGTCCGAGCAGGTCGTTGCGCTTGAGCTCCTCGTGGACGTCCCAGGGGTACTCGCCGGTCTCGTCGATCTCCGCGGCCCGGGGGGCGATCTTGTCCTCCGCCAGTTGCCGCACGGATGCGCGGAGCAGCTGGTGCTCGTCACTGAGGGTGTAGACGGAGTAGGCGCTCATGGCATTAGAGCGTAATCAGCCCCCCGGTAGCCTTCCCGCCATGACCTCACGCCCGCGCATCGCCGTCGCCGGCACCGGCTACGTCGGCCTGTCGAACGCGGTCATCCTCTCGCAGCACAACACCGTCGTCGCGCTGGATATCGACCCCGAGAAGGTCGCCCTCATCAACCGGCGGGAGTCGCCGATCATCGACGAGGAGTTGCAGGACTACCTGCGGAGCAAGCCGCTCGACCTGACCGCGACGCTCGACCCGTCCGTGGCCTACGACGGAGCCGAGTTCGTGATCGTCGCGACACCCACCGACTACGACGAGACGACGAACTACTTCAACACGCGCTCGGTGGAGTCGGTGATCGCCGACGTCGTGGCGAAGAGCCCCGCTGCGACGGTGGTCATCAAGTCGACGGTCCCGGTCGGCTTCACGGCGCGGATGCGGGAGGCGCACCCGGGGGCCACCATCGTCTTCTCCCCCGAGTTCCTCCGTGAGGGCCGGGCGCTGCACGACAACCTCCACCCGTCCCGCATCATCGTCGGGGACCGGGGCGAGCGCGGGCAGCGCTTCGCCGACCTGCTCCTCGAGGGGGCTCTGTCCAAGGACGCTCCCGTCCTGCTGACGGACTCGACCGAGGCGGAGGCGGTCAAGCTGTTCGCCAACACCTACCTCGCGCTGCGGGTGGCCTACTTCAACGAGCTGGACACCTACGCCCTGACACACGGTCTCAACACCGGCCAGATCATCGAGGGCGTCGGGCTCGACCCCCGCATCGGCAACTACTACAACAACCCGTCGTTCGGCTACGGCGGCTACTGCCTGCCCAAGGACACCAAGCAGCTGCAGGCGAACTACACCGACGTGCCCCAGAACCTCATCAGCGCGATCGTGGACGCCAACACCACGCGCAAGGACTTCATCGCCACCGACATCCTGCGCCGCGCGCCAGCCACGGTGGGCGTCTACCGGCTGATCATGAAGACCGGGTCGGACAACTTCCGCTCCTCCTCGATCCAGGGCGTCATGAAGCGGATCAAGGCCAAGGGGATCCCGGTGATCATCTACGAGCCCTCCTTCGAGGGCGATGCCTTCTTCAACTCGGAGGTCGTCCACGACCTCGAGGAGTTCAAGAAGCGCTCCGACGTGATCATCGCGAACCGTCGTGACGAGGAGCTCGACGACGTCGGCGACAAGGTCTACACGCGCGACATCCAGGGCCGCGACTGACGGGGTGCCTCCACTTCTTGACGTCGGCGCCCTCCCCCACGACCCTCTGCACGCTCAACACGGCGCCGGTCAGGGCTGGGATCGGTGAACACGTGGAGGGACCCCCCTACGAGGTGAAGGGACGCAACTCTGATGGAACCCTCCGTTGACGCCCTGCTGTCGATGCAGACGTGGGCGGTCGTCGGGCTCTCCTCCAACCGCTCCCGCGCGGCCTGGGGCGTCGCAGAGTTCCTGCAGCGCAAGGGAAAGCGGATCGTGCCGGTGCACCCGACGGTCGAGACCGTCCACGGCGAGCAGGGCTACCCGTCGCTGTCCGACATCCCGTTCGCGGTCGATGTGGTCGACTGCTTCGTCCGCTCGTCCCTGGTCGGTCCGGTGGTCGACGAGGCCATCGCCATCGGCGCGAAGGGCATCTGGATGCAGCTCGACGTGATCGACGACGAGGCGGCCGCGCGGGCACGGGACGCGGGCCTGACCGTCGTGATGGACCGGTGCCCGAAGATCGAGTGGCGGTCCTGACAACCTGATGGCCGGTTGCGGCGTTCAGGTGGCGTGACCGACTTCGAGGAGTTCGCGTCAGCGGCCCTGCCCGGGCTGCTGCGCTTCGGCCACGTCCTCACCGGCGACCCGCTACGGGCTGAGGAGCTCGTGCAGCAGGCACTGGTGAGCACCTGGGCGCGCTGGCGGCACATCGAGCACGACCAGCCGCACGCCTATGTCCGTCGAGCCATGGTGCACACCCACACCTCCTGGTGGCGGCGGTCCCGTCGCGAGGCCCCGCTCCCTGCCGGCTACGACCCGGCGGCCCCGGAGACCGGTGCCCTCGAGGAACGCGACCGCACCCTGGCCGCATTGCGGCAGCTCCCGCCACGGCAGCGTGCCGTCATCGTCCTGCGCTACTACGAGGACCTCTCCGAGGCGGAGATCGCCAGGGTCCTCGGCTGCTCCCCCGGGACCGTCAAGAGCCAGGCCTCCCGCGCCCTGCGGACCCTGTCGACCTTGCTGTCCCCCGACCTCGAGACGAGCCCTTCATGAACCTCGACGACCTGCTCCGTGACAGCCTCCGCGACGACCGGCTCGCCCTCCCCGTCCCCGCCGACACCCTGGACGTCGTACGGCGGATGCGCCGGCGCCGCCGGCGGCTGACCGTCGCCACCGCCTCTGCCGGCACCCTCGCGCTGGTCGGCGTCGTCGTCGTGCTTGCCCCTGGTGGTGGCGCCGCTCCACGCACTGCCATCGTGCCCGGCGCCGCGTCGACGAGCCCGACCCCGATCCCGGGCAGCACCCCGGCGTACTACATCCGGAACGCACGCGACTGGTTCCTGACGAAGGCGCAGAGCGACGCCTTCTTCGCCGGGTTCCAGGAGCCGTCGCCGAAGCCTGATGACTCCGTTCCGTCCCCGCAGTCGAGCGGGCCCCTGACCGACCGGCTCGTCGCGGAGCTGCAAGCTGCCGGCGTGCCCGGCGTCGAGGGCTTCAGGCGCGACGAGGCCGACAGCGGTCAGCGCGGAAGCCTCAGCCTGGCCGGCACCTTGCCCGACGGTCGGCAGCTGACGGTCAACCGGTTCCCGACGAGGTACCCGATCAACCTCGACGGCGTCGGGGTCGAGGGCAGTGCCAAGTACGTCACCGTCGAGGACGTGCCGGGGACGGCCGATGCTGCGTTGCTGATCCCCCCCCACATGCCGGGCTCGGGGAGCGGCAGTACGGTCGCGGTCCTCACCCCCGAGGGCCTCGACACCGGGTGGAGCTCGGCCACCATCCCGCTCGCCCAGCTGAAGGCCTGGGCCTACGCCGCCGCGCGATGGGCGTCCGACCACCCGTCCTGAGCGGACCCCACGGGGAGTCCCTTCGCTCGTGCACACGGCAGCGGAGGACATCCGGCTCGCTGAGCATGGGACCAGGCCTGACACGAGCCTGGCTTGTGCATCAGCGAAGGGTGCTAGCGCTGGCGGGCGAGGCCGAGCTCGTGGGGGCGGTGGTCGGGGAAGACGGTGCCAAGGACGCGGGTGCCGCCGAGCCGGCGGCGCACCAGCTCACCGAGGACGTCGCGGTAGTCGGTGGTGGCCCGCAGGTCGCCGTTGTCGAGCTGCGTGGCGCCGAGTCCGGGCCAGCGGCCGTAGACGCGGCCGCCGCGGATGCCGCCGCCGAGCGCCAGCATCACCGAGCCGTGGCCGTGGTCGACGCCGCTGCTGCCGTTCTGGGCCACCCGGCGACCGAACTCCGACACCGTGACGATGGTCGTGCGGGCGAGCAGCGGGCCGAGGTCGCGGGCGAAGGCAGCGAGCCCGCCGGCCAACGACGAGACCTGGTTGTGCAGGTAGCCGCTGGTCGCCACCCCCATGCCCTCATGGGTGTCCCAGCTGCCGGTCGCGTCGACCGTGGCGACCTCGAGGCCGAGCCCCGCCCGCGCGATCTGGGCGATCTGCATGAGGCCGTTGCCGAAGCTGTCGTTCGGGTAGCTCACGCCGGCATGCGGCACGTAGGTCTTGTCGCGGAACGGCGCCAGCCGCCGCAGGGCGTCGAGGGTGCCGCGCGCGGCGACAGCGTTGGGGCCGGCGATCCCGTCGTACATCTGCGCCAGGGCCGTCTCGGTGCGATGCGTCGCGGGCTGGGCGACCTGGACCCGCAGCTCCGAGACCGAGTTGAGGGCGAGGGCCGGGGCGCCACCGCGAAGGGTGCCCGGCGGGTAGCCGATCGCCATCGCCGGGAAGTCGGCCGCCGCCAGCCCGCGCGCCGTCATGAGCCGGTCGACCCAGCCGGTCTGCGTGCCGTTGGCGAGGTTGACCCCGCGCTCCATCGCATCGGTGGCCTCGAAGTGCGAGCGGGTGCCGTCGGAGTCGCCGACCGCGTGCACCACGGCGAGCTGCTGGTTGTGCCAGTAGGGCACCAGGGGCGCGAACGCCGGGTGCAGACCGAAGTGGCGGTCGAGCTTCACCGCCTGCGAGGGCTTCACGGCGATGTCCGGGCGGGCCGCGAGGTAGTCGTGGTCGGCGATCGGCGGGACGAGCGACAGCCCGTCAGCGCCGCCCCGCAGGGAGACGACGACGAGCAGGTCGGTGTTGTGACGGTCGGCGGCGAAGGCCATCCGGGGCGCGGCGAGCTCGAGCGCACCGAGGCCCCCGAGCACGCCCGCACCGGTGAGCAGCCGGCGGCGCGTGCAGGCAAGGTCCTCGCACTCGTTCATCGGATTCATCGGGTTCATCGGACGAGTGCCTCGGGGGACGACAGCAGCAGCGCGGCCACCGGCAGCGCCAGCCCGTGGGCCGCCGAGGCATCGATGACATGGCTGGCCTTGAGCCCGACGCCGGTCAGCGCCGCGCGCTTCAAGTCGGCACGCGGCGTGCCGTTGAGCAGCACCTGCGAGAGCCGGTCGACGAGTCCGCCGACCGTGCTCGGCACCGGGGCCCCCACCAGCGCGGTGGCGTCGACGTGCTGGAGCCCGTGGTAGCCGCCGCGGACCAGCGTCTGCACCGTGTTCCAGCGCGCGAGCATCGTCGCCGTCGAGGCGTAGGCGCTGGTGCTGTCGGGGTAGCCGTTGGGCGGTGACCACTCGAAGGGCGCCTGGCCGAGTTGCCGCAGCGCGTAGACGATCGACGCGCCGTTGGTCGTGAGATCGGGCGAGGCCTGCAGCCCGAGGGCGCGCACGCACTGCACGAACCACTCGAAGGGCCGCTGCGACTTCTGGCCGGCCGAGCGCTGGAACTCGCGGGAGCCCACGATGTGCTTGATGACAGGGACGATCTGCGTGCCGTGTGCCCGGTAGACGGCGGCGGAGCTCGCGATCAGGCCGGCCGGAGGGGCGTCGCTGACCAGGCGGCGGACCAGCTTGGTGGCGATCCGGTTGGCCGTCATCGGGTGGTGCGCGAGGTAGGAGACCAGCGACAGGGCGACGGCCTTGCCGTTGCGCTGGTCGCGGTTGGGATGCGACCAGCCCATGACGCGGACGGGCCCGACGTGGTGCCAGCTGGCCTGGTACGTGAACCGCCCGGTGGTCTCGTCGACGGACAACCCGGTCAGCGCGAGGGCGGCGTTGTGCACATCGCGCTGGTGGTAGCCACCCTTGACGCCGACGGTGTGCAGCTCGAGCAGCTCGCGGGCGTAGTTCTCGTTGGGGTTGTTGCCCCGCGAGTAGGCCTGGTCGAGGTACAACAGCATGGCGGGGCTCTGGGCGCTGGCCGCGAGCATGTCTGCGAACGCCCCGAGGGCGTGCTTGCGGATGACCGTGTAGTCGTCGACGACCTTGTGCTGCGGGAAGGGCGCGCCGTAGATCGACAGGTGGTTGGTCCAGAGCTCGACCATGAGCTCGTAGACCTGGTTGTCGCCGAACGCGGCCCGCGCGAACGTCTGCACCTGCAGGTCCGTGATGCCGTAGTGGCCCAGCTCGTTCATGACCGGCCCCGAGACCGCCGGCGGCAGCGGCACCGAGCTCAGACCCGTGCCGTGCAGCGTCGCGCCGACATCGGTCGCCCCCGAGAGCTGCTCGTCCACCCACGCGCTGACCCCGACCTTGCGCACGTGCGCCACGAGCTGCGGCGTCGCTCCGAAGGTGAGCCGGCGTACGGCGTGCAGCACCGGGTCGTGCGTCACCGGCAGCGGCCGCGTCGACCGGCTCGGGCTGGCGGCCTCGGACACCTGCGAGGCGAGCACGCCCACGGCAGCTGCGCCCGCGACCGACCCCGTGAGCATGGCGCGGCGGCTCGGCTGTGCGGTCACCAGTGTCACCTCAGGGGGAGATCGGCGTTGCCCCGGACAACGCACGAAGGCGACAAAGGTAACGGACTTCCTGAACCGGGGCGAAGCCGTGCGTCGCCGGTGTTTCAGCCCTGTGAGCGCAGGCGTTCCTGCAGCGCGGCGTCCTTCGCCCGGGCCTGGTCGGCGAGTGCCGCCTGGAAGTCGCGCATCCGCCGGAGCAGGTCGGGGTCGGAGGCCGCGAGGATGCGTACGGCGAGCAGGCCGGCGTTGCGCGCCCCGGCGACCGAGACCGTGGCGACCGGCACCCCCGCCGGCATCTGCACCATCGAGAGCAGCGAGTCCATCCCGTCCAGGTGCTTGAGCGGCACTGGCACGCCGATCACCGGCAGCGGGGTCATCGACGCCACCATCCCGGGCAGGTGCGCCGCCCCGCCGGCGCCGGCGATGACGACCCGCAGTCCGCGGTCGGCCGCGGCAGCGGCGTAGTCGAGCATGTCGACGGGGGTGCGGTGAGCGGAGACGACGTGCACCTCGTGCGGGACCTCGAACTCCGTGAGCGCCTCCGAGGCACCCTCCATCGTGGGCCAGTCGCTGTCGCTGCCCATGATGATGCCGACTAGGGGGTCAACCACTGGCCCGTCCTCAGGTAGTGCGCGCCTACGTGTGCGCGGGCGCGCGTCTCGTCGAGATCATCCCCTAGAGCGGTGACGTGCCCGATCTTGCGGCCGGGCCGGACCTCCTTGCCGTACAGGTGGACCTTCAGCGCCGGGTCGTGGGCGAACAGCAGGTGCAGGCGCTTGTCGAGCTCGGGGTCGCCCTCGCCGCCCAGCAGGTTGGCCATCACGACGACAGGAGCGGTCAGCGTCGTCGTACCGAGGGGGTAGTCGAGCACCGCACGCAGGTGCTGCTCGAACTGCGAGGTACGGGCGCCCTCGATGGTCCAGTGGCCGGAGTTGTGCGGGCGCATGGCGAGCTCGTTGACGAGGAGCCCCTCGGCCGTCTCGAAGAGCTCGACGGCCAGCACCCCGACGACTCCGAGGGCGTCGGCGAGGCGCAGCGCAAGCCCTTGTGCCTCGACCGCCAGGTCGTCCGAGAGCCCGGGGGCGGGGGCGACGACCTCGACGCAGATGCCGTCGGCCTGCACGGTCTCGACGACCGGCCACGCCGCAGCCTGCCCGTAGGGCGACCGGGCCACCACGGCCGCGAGCTCCCGCAGCAGCGGCACCTTCTGCTCGGCGAGCAGCGCGACCCCGCTGGACAGCACCGGGGCGGCGTCGGCGGCGGAGTCGACGATCCAGACGCCCTTGCCGTCGTACCCGCCGGTCGCTGCCTTGAGCACGACCGGCCAGCCGTGCTCGGTCCCGAAGGCGTCGAGGTCCGCCGCGGTCGAGACCGCCGCGAAAGGCGGGACGGGGACGCCGAGCTCGCGCAGCCGCAGCCGCATGACGAGCTTGTCCTGCGCGTGCAGCAGCGCGGCCGACGACGGCAGGACCGTGTGGCCCCGCTCCTCCATCGCGCGGATGAGGTCGCCCGGGACGTGCTCGTGGTCGAAGGTCACGACCTCGCACCCCTCGGCGAAGTCGAGCAGGTCCTGTTCTGACGTGTGCGAGCCGACCACGACGTTGCTGGCCACCAGGGCGGCGCTGTCGTGCGATGCATCCGCCAGCACCCGCAGCGACAGGCCCAGCGCGATCGCGGCCTGGTGCGTCATGCGGGACAGCTGGCCGCCCCCGACCATCCCGACGACCGGCAGGTCCATCGCACCCCTGATGGCCGCCCGGACCGTCACCCGAGCAGCCTTCGGGACAGCCGCGCCACCGTCTCCTCGTCGACCCCGATCGTCATCGCGAGGCCGTGGACGCCGCCGTAGGCCGCGTCGACCCGGTCGAGGAAGCGCTCCATGTTGGCGCCGTGCAGGCGGAAGGACTCGGGGGTGCGGCGGGACATGTCGTCGTGGTACAGCTCGGCCGAGAGCAGCCGGTCGCGGACCGCCATGATCCGCTCGTCGGTCAGGACGTAGTCGGCGACGACGGCGCGGCGGGTGACGCCGACGAG
>JAWWOJ010000512.1:0-6224 GCA_033851885.1 Frankiales bacterium
TGGGACGCCGAGGATCTCAAGCGGATCGGCGGGGGCGGCCTGCACGCGAGCGCGACGACGGAGGTACTGCTCGAGGAGTCCATCCTGGGCTGGAAGGAGTACGAGCTCGAGCTGATGCGCGACAAGCACGACAACGTGGTCGTCGTCTGCTCGATCGAAAACCTCGACCCGCTCGGCGTGCACACGGGCGACTCGATCACCGTCGCCCCGGCGATGACGCTGACCGACCGCGAGTACCAAAAGCTCCGGGACATCGCGATCGACGTCATCCGCGAGGTGGGCGTCGACACCGGCGGCTGCAACATCCAGTTTGCGGTGAACCCCGAGGACGGCCGGGTCATCGTCATCGAGATGAACCCGCGGGTGAGCCGCTCGAGTGCACTGGCGTCGAAGGCGACCGGCTTCCCGATCGCGAAGATCGCGGCGAAGCTCGCCATCGGCTACACCCTCGACGAGATCCCCAACGACATCACCCGCGAGACGCCGGCGTCGTTCGAACCGACCCTCGACTACGTGGTCGTGAAGATCCCGCGGTTCGCGTTCGAGAAGTTCCCCGGCACGGATCCCGAGCTGACGACCACGATGAAGTCCGTCGGTGAGGCGATGAGCATCGGGCGGTCGTTCGTCGAGGCGCTGCAGAAGGCGATGCGCTCCCTGGAGCAGTCGCCGAGCGGCTTCTGGACGCAGCCCGATCCGGAGACGACCAAGGATGACCTGCTCCGGCAGATCGCGACCCCGACCGACGGCCGGCTGCACGCCGTCGAGCTGGCGCTGCGCCGCGGGGCCACGGTCGAGGAGGTCTTCGAAGCCACCAAGATCGACCCGTGGTACCTCGACCAGCTGCTCCAGCTGACCGAGCTACGCCACCGCCTGGAGACCGAAGAGCTGTCAGAAGCTTTGCTGCGCAAGGCAAAGCGACTCGGCACGAGTGACCTGCAGATCGCCGCGGTGACCGGACGGAGCGAACGCGAGGTGCGCGACCTGAGGCACCGGCTGGGGATCCGGCCGGTCTTCAAGACCGTCGACACCTGCGCCGCCGAGTTCGCCGCGGAGACGCCCTACCACTACTCCTCCTACGACGAGGAGAACGAGGTCGCACCGTCGGCCAAGGACAAGGTGCTCATCCTCGGCAGCGGGCCCAACCGCATCGGCCAGGGCCTCGAGTTCGACTACGCCTGCGTGCACGCGTCCTTCGCGCTGCACGACGCCGGCTACGAGACGGTCATGGTCAACTGCAATCCCGAGACGGTCTCGACCGACTACGACACGAGCGACCGGCTGTACTTCGAGCCGCTCACCGTCGAGGACGTCCTGGAGGTCGTGCACGCCGAGCAGGAGTCGGCACGCGCCGGCGGCGGCCGCGTCGTCGGAGTGGTCGTGCAGCTGGGCGGGCAGACCCCGCTGCGTTTGGCCCAGGAGCTCAAGGACTGCGGCGTCCCCATCGTCGGGACCAGCCCCGAGGCGATCCACCTCGCCGAGGACCGCGACGCCTTCGGCAAGGTGATGGCCGAGGGCGGTCTGCCGTCGCCCAAGAGCGGGATGGCCACCTCCTACGACGACGCCTCGCGGATCGCGGCCGACGTCGGCTACCCGGTCCTCGTCCGGCCGTCCTACGTCCTCGGCGGTCGCGGGATGGAGATCGTCTACAGCGACGAGATGCTCCGCGACTACATGGACCGCAGCACGATCGTCGGCCCGGACACGCCGGTGCTCGTCGACCGCTTCCTCGAGGACGCCATCGAGATCGACGTCGACGCGCTGTTCGACGGCGAGCAGCTCTACCTCGGTGGGGTCATGGAGCACATCGAGGAGGCCGGCATCCACTCCGGCGACTCCGCGTGCGCGCTGCCACCCATCACCCTGGGCCGCAGCGACCTCGACCGGATCCGCGCCAGCACCGAGATCATCGCCCGCGGGGTCGGGGTGCGGGGGCTGCTCAACGTGCAGTACGCCCTCAAGGACGACGTGCTCTACGTCCTCGAGGCCAACCCGCGCGCCAGCCGCACCGTGCCGTTCACGAGCAAGGCGACCGCGGTCCCGCTCGCGAAGGCCTGCGCCCGGGTCATGCTCGGCGCCACCATCGCCGAGCTGCGCATGGAGGGGTTGCTCCCGGCGACGGGCGACGGGGGCCATCTGCCGCTGGAGGCGCCCATCTCGGTCAAGGAGGCGGTGCTGCCCTTCGGCCGCTTCCGTGGGGTCGACACGATCCTCGGCCCGGAGATGAAGAGCACCGGCGAGGTCATGGGCATCGATGCCGTGTTCGGCACCGCCTTCGCCAAGAGCCAGACGGCGGCCTACGGCGACCTGCCCACCCAGGGCCGGGTGTTCGTGTCGGTGGCCAACCGCGACAAGAGGGCCATGATCTTCCCGGTCAAGCGGCTGTCGGACCTCGGCTTCGAGATCCTCGCGACCGAGGGGACCGCCGAGGTGCTGCGCCGCAACGGTGTCGTGGCCAAGGTCGTGGGGAAGCACTCGCACGGCCTCGGTGACGACGTGGTGCCGATGGTGCTGGCGGGCGAGATCGACCTCATCTTCAACACCCCGTTCGGGGTCGGTGCGCGACTCGACGGCTACGAGATCCGCACCGCTGCGGTCACCCGCGGCGTCCCGTGCATCACGACGATCCAGGCCGCTGCCGCCTGCGTCCAGGGCATCGAGGCCCTGGTCCGTGGTGACATCGGGGTCAAGTCACTGCAGGAGCACCACGCCGTGATCACCGCCGCACGCGCAACCAGCAAGGAGGCCTGATGCCCGTCCAGGTGCAGGGCGAGGTCCTGTCGATCCGCAGGGTCGGCGCCTACATCGCCATGACCGTCGTCGCGCCCGGCATGGCGGAGCTGACCAGGCCGGGCCACTTCGTCGCCGTGCAGGTCGGCGGCCCGGAGTCGAGCATGCTGCTGCGCCGGGCTTTCGCGATCTACGACGTCAAGGAACGAGGCGTCTACGGCGGCACCGTCGAGTTCATCTTCTCCGTACACGGAAAGGGAACCGCCTGGCTCGCCCAGCGCCGGCCACAGGACAAGCTCGACCTCGTGGGACCGCTCGGCAAGCCGTTCCGGCTTCCCGCCGAGCGGGTCACGGCGACGCTCGTCGGGGGTGGCTACGGCAGCGCGCCGCTGCTGCCACTGGCGAGCCTGCTGCGGGAGCGCGGGTGCCGCGTCGACTTCGTGCTCGGCGCGGGCGACCAGCACCGGCTGTTCGGCCAGCTCGACGCCAAGCGCATCGCCACCAGCATCGAGGTCACGACCGACGATGGCTCGTCCGGCCGACGGGGTCGCGTCAGCGACGTGCTGCCCGAGCTTGTCGACCGCACCCAGTCAGATGTCGTCTACGCCTGCGGTCCGATGGCGATGCTCCACGCCGTGACCGAGATCTGCTCCTCACGTGGCATTCCGTGCCAGGTGGCCGTCGAGGAGTCGATGGCCTGCGGCATCGGCGTCTGCATGACCTGCGTGCTGCCCGTGATCGGCGACGACGGCAAGACCAGGATGTTGCGGTCCTGCGTCGAGGGTCCGGTGTTCCTCGGCGACCGGGTGCGCTGGAGCGACGTCGGCACCATCCCCGAGGACGTGGTCGGGTCCATCACCGCACAGGCAGGCCACTGATGACAGAACTGACCGTCCGCAAGACCGACGAGGTCTTCACCCGACCCGACATCGACCTCACCACGCAACTCGCCTCGGTCACGTTCCCGAATCCCGTCTTCACGGCCTCCGGCTGCGCCGCCGCGGGCCAGGAGCTCGACCAGTTCTTCGACGTCTCCCAGCTCGGTGGCATCGTCACCAAGTCGATCATGCTGGCGCCGCGGTCGGGCCGCGCCACCCCCCGGATGGCGGAGACCCCCAGCGGGATGCTCAACAGCATCGGCCTGCAGGGCCCTGGCATCGACGCCTTCCTCGACAAGGACCTCGCCTGGCTCGCCCAGCGCGGTGCCCGCGCTGTCGTGAGCATCGCCGGCGGCAGCGTCGAGGACTACGCCAAGCTCGCCGCGAAGCTGCGGGGGGCCAAGGGGCTCGCGATGATCGAGGTCAACATCTCCTGCCCCAACGTCGAGGACCGGGGACAGGTCTTCGCCTGCGACCCCCGGGCGTCGGCGGCCGTCGTACAAGCCGTGAAGCGGTCCGCTCCGACTGGCGTGCCGGTCTTCGCGAAGCTCATCCCCGACGTCACCGACATCACCGAGAGCGCGCGGGCGTGCGTCGACGCCGGGGCCGACGGGCTGAGCCTCATCAACACGCTGCTGGGTCTCGTCATCGACACCGACACGATGCGCCCGGCGCTCGGCGGCATCACAGGTGGCCTCTCGGGCCCGGCCATCCGGCCGGTCGCGGTGCGGGCCGTCTGGCAGGTGCGGCAGGCGCTGCCCGACATCCCGATCCTCGGGATGGGTGGCATCCGCAGCGGGCTCGACGCCCTCGAGTTCCTCCTCGCCGGAGCCAATGCGGTCAGCGTCGGCACGACCGTCTTCGGCGACCCGCGCGCGCCCCTCCGCATCCTGGACGAGCTGGCCGTCGCCCTCGCCGAGCGCGGGTTCAGCAGCGTCGCGGAGGCCGTCGGCCTGGCGCACCGACCACCTGAGATCCGGCTGCCCGAGGGACCCGATCCCGTGGGCGACACCCTCGGTGACACCCTTGGCGAGCCTGCCCACGACGGTCAGGAGCAGCTGTGAGCCGAGCCCCCATCGCCGTGGCGCTCGACGCGCCCGACCTCGAGACCGCGGCCCGCTGGGCGCAGGCCGTCACGCCCCACGTGGCGGTCGTCAAGGTCGGCCTGGAACTGTTCTGCCGCACGGGTCCGGCGGTGGTCGACACGGTGCGTGGCGGCAGTGGGGTCGACCTGTTCCTCGACCTCAAGCTGCACGACATCCCCAACACGGTGGCCGGGGCGGCGAAGGCTGTCGCGGGCCTGAAGCCGACCTACCTCACCGTCCATGCCAGCGGGGGGCGCGACATGGTGCGCGCCGCGGTCGACGCCGCGCCGGGCGTCACGATCGCCGCGGTCACCATCCTCACCAGCCTCTCCGAGGCGGTCCTGGCCGAGGTCGGGCTGCAGGGACCGTCCCTCGACGCGGTGCGGCGGCTGGCCGCCCTCGCCGTCGAGGCCGGCGCCGGTGCGCTGGTGTGTTCACCGCAGGAGGTCGCGGCCGTCCGTGCCGAGGTCGGCCCGGGCATCACCCTCATCACCCCGGGGGTCCGGCCGGCCGGCGCCGACGTGCAGGACCAGGCCCGTGTCGCGACCCCCGAGCAGGCTCTCGCCGACGGTGCCGACCTGCTGGTCATCGGTCGGCCCATCACCGGCGCGCCGGACCCTGGCGTGGCCGCCGCGGCCATTGCCGCGTCGCTCACCAGCCGCGCTCCGGCCTGACCCTCGTTTGTGGCGGAGCTAGCGGAGTCGCTAGGTTCGCGCCGCCCCGTACCGCTTTTCGACGAAGGATCCCGCGTTGGCTCTGCCGCCCCTCACTCCGGAGCAGCGCGCTGCTGCCCTGGAGAAGGCTGCAGCGGCGCGCCGGGCGCGGGCCGAGCTCAAGCTGCGCCTGAAGTCGGGCAGCGCGAGCCTCGCCGACGTGCTCGACAGCGGCGAGACCGACGACGCTGTCGGGAAGATGAAGGTTGTCGCGGTGCTCGAGGCGATGCCCGGCGTCGGCAAGGTGCGCGCCCAGAAGCTCATCGAGACCCTGGAGATCTCCCCGGCCCGGCGCGTGCGGGGCCTCGGGGCCAAGCAGCGCGAGGCCCTGCTCAGAGCCTTTGAGTGAAGGTGCCGGAGTGAACGGCCGCCTCACCGCCCTGGCCGGTCCGTCGGGGGTGGGCAAGGGCAGCGTCGTGGCCGCGGTGCGGCGGCGGCACCCGGACATCTGGCTGTCGGTGTCCGTGACGACCCGGGCGCCACGACCCGGCGAGACGGACGGGGTCGAGTACCACTTCGTCGACCAGCCCGAGTTCGACCGGATGGTCGCGGCAGGGGAGCTGCTCGAGCACGACGCGCACCTGGGTGCCTCCTATGGCACGCCCCGGGCGCCCGTGGAGGCGCAGCTGGCTGCCGGCGGCTCCGCTCTGCTGGAAATCGACATCGAGGGCGCCCGGCAGGTCCGGGCAGCCATGCCGGAGGCGCACCTGGTGTTCCTCGCGCCACCGTCGTTCGACGAGCTGGCCCGGCGGCTCAGCGGTCGGGGCACGGAGTCGCCGGACAAGGTGCGGGAGCGGCTGGATCGGGCGCGCATCGAGCTG
>JAWWOJ010000528.1:0-3464 GCA_033851885.1 Frankiales bacterium
CCATCAGGGAGATGCCCCCGCCGTACGACTCCCCCATCAGGCCCACGCGCGGGTCTCCGGGTCCGTCCTGCAGCACGTCACTTCGCTTGCTGAGCAGGTCGATGAGGCCCTGCAGGTCCTTCACCTCGGTGTCCGGCGCGTCGAGGGCGATCCGGCCGGCCTGGGTGTTGAACGGCTGGAAGCCGCGCATCGTCCACGCGAGGGCGACGTAGCCGTGGGCGGCGAGATATCTGGCGTCCGTGGCCACGCTCTGCTCGGTCTGGCCGAAGCCGGGGCTCACGATGACGGCTGGAGCCGGCTTCCTGCTCTGCGGCAGGTAGAGGGTCGTCGGGAGCTGGACCGGCTTGTCGAACGTCGGGCCGCCGGGCATCTCGACGACCTGCTTCTCCGTGCGGATGGTGGGGGTGTCGGGCGACGCATCGACGCTGCCCGCGCTGATGATCCCGGCCAGCAGGACCGCTCCGGCAGCCGCAGCCACCAGGCGCTCCCTCCTCATCCGTTGACCCTATGTCGGCGCGGCTGAGAGATGCATGTCGGAGGACGTGCCTACGGTCACAGCGTGCAGATGACGCTCGACGAGCTGGGGACCCCGCTGCGGGACGCCACCTTCGTCGTCGTCGACCTGGAGACCACCGGCGGCTCCCACCTCGACTGCGCCATCACCGAGATCGGTGCCGTGAAGGTCCGGGGCGGCGAGGTCCTCGGCGAGTTCCAGACGCTGGTCAACCCGTCGGTCTCGATCCCGCCCTTCATCCAGGTCCTCACGGGGATCACCGACACGATGGTGGCGTCGGCGCCGCGGCTCGGGCAGGCGCTGCCGGCCTTCATGGAGTTCTCCCGAGGCACGGTGCTGGTCGCCCACAACGCGCCCTTCGACCTGGGGTTCCTCCGCTCGGGGTGCCTGTCGCTCGGCATCGAGTGGCCACGACCGCCGTCGCTCGACACCGCCGTACTGGCCCGCCGGGTGCTCACCCGCGACGAGGCACCCAACTGCAAGCTGTCGACCCTGGCCCGGGTCTTCCGTGCCGCGACCACACCGGACCACCGCGCGCTGCACGACGCCCGCGCGACCGTCGACGTGCTGCACGGGCTGATCGCCCGGCTGGGCAACCTCGGCGTGCAGACCGTCGAGGAGCTCCGCACCTTCACCTCGCTGGTGCCTGAGGGCGTCCGCCGCAAGCGCGTCCTGGCCGACGCCCTCCCGCACGCGCCGGGCGTCTACCTCTTCCGCGACTCGCAGGGGCGGGTGCTGTACGTCGGCAAGTCGCGGGACCTCCGCTCGCGGGTGCGCACCTACTTCACGGCGTCCGAGCAGCGCACCCGGATGGTCGAGATGGTCGGCATCGCGGAGCGGGTGGACCCCGTCGTGTGCGCGACCGACCTCGAGGCCGAGGTACGCGAGCTGCGGCTGATCGCGGAGCACCGCCCGAGGTACAACCGGCGCTCCAAGTTTCCCGAGCGGGCCGCCTGGGTGAAGCTGACCGTCGAGGCGTTCCCCCGGCTGTCGCTCGTCCGCAAGGTCCTCGACGACGGTGCCGTCTACCTCGGGCCGTTCGGCTCCTCGCGCACCGCCGAGCTGGTCCTGGCCGCCGTCCACGAGGCCATCCCGCTGCGGCAGTGTTCGAAGCGGCTCTCGATCCGGACCCCGACGACCGCGTGCGTGCTGGCCGAGATGGGTCGGTGCGGGGCGCCCTGCCTAGGCCCGTTCGAGGGCGAGTCCGTCGAGCTCTACGCCCGGCACGCCGACGCCTTCCGGTTGCTGGTCCGCTCCGACGCCTCAGCCGTGGTCGCGACCCTGTCGTCCCGGGTGGCGGCCCTGTCGTCGTCGGAGCGCTACGAGGACGCCGCCGTCGCCCGTGACCGGCTGGCCACCCTCGTACGCTCCGTGGCCCGCCTCCAGCGGATCGTCTCGCTGACCTCGGTCTCGGAGCTCGTGGCGGCGCGGCCGACCGGCACACTGGGATGGGAGCTCGTCGTGGTGCGGCACGGTCGGTTGGCGGGCGCTTCCGTCGTACCCCGCGGTGCCTCGCCGCTGCCCTATGTGGAGGCGCTGCTCGCGACAGCCGAGACGGTGCTCCCGGGCGCGGGTCCGCTGCCGGCGGCCACCGCCGAGGAGGTGGCCTGCGTCCTGCGCTGGCTCGAGTCCGACGGCGTGCGCCTGGTGCGCGGCGCATGGGCCTCCCCCGCCTTCGGGGCGGGCCGGCTCCGCGAGTGGCTGGGCGACCTCGTCCCCGCGCGGGTGGACCCCTTCCGCGACGAGCGCGCCCTGCGCCCCCCATCCCGCCCCGCCCGCGCCTCCTAACCCAGGGGGTCCCTCCACTTCTTCACCGAAGCTGGCCCATAAGCCGAGGTCCCACGCTCAGGGGATGGCCCGGGGCGTGAAGATGTGGAGGGACCCCCCTGTGGACAGCGCGCCTCACGACGAAGGCCAGCGCGGCAGGCTCCCCGGATGCGCCCGGAAGACCTGCTCGCATGGTCCGAGGAGCTCGGCGCGCCCTTTGGCACAGCGGACGTCTACCGGGCCGGCGGTTCGAACCGTGACCTCGTCCGCATGGTCGACGCGAAGGCGTGGCACCGGCTGGGCCGCGGCTCCTTTGTCAGCGCAGCCTTGTGGGCGATTGCGAACGAGCGGGCTCGGCACCGGATGGCGGTCGCTGCACGATTGCGTGGCAAGGACGCGCGCTGGGCCGCTGCCCGCAGATCGGCGGCGGTCTTCCACGACCTTCCGCTCCTGGGCCGCGTCCCCACCGTGCCCCAGCTGTTGCGGGATCCCGACGGGAACCGCAGCAAGGGCAAGGACCGCCACGAGCGCATCGCGACCTTCACCGAGGCGGAGCGTGAAGAGATCGATGGCATTGCGGTCAGCAACCTCGCGCGGACCGTCAACGACCTGGCGCGCCAGGAGGCGTTCCGGAACGGGCTGATCGCTGCGGACGGAGCCCTCCGCAGAGGCATGGGGCAGGACGAGCTGCTGGCGATGGCGAAAGCGCACAAGGATTGGCCGGGTGGGTGGAACGCGATCATGGTGGCGCGGCTGGCCAACGGTCTGCACGAGACGGCGCTCGAGTCGCTGTCCTGGGCTGCCTGCCACACCCTCGGCCTGGAGATGCCGGAGCCGCAGGTCCAGGTCTTTCTGGGCAGCAGGCTGATCGCCCGGGTCGACGGCCTGTGGCGCACGCGCAACACCATCGGCCAAGCCGACGGGCTGTACAAGTACAACGACCGCCTCGGGGTCATCAAGGACAAGAAGCAGGACGAGGAGCTCGAGGACCTCGGCTTCGAGGTCGCACGCTGGGGATGGGATGAGGCGTACCGACCTGAGGGCGTGCTCGACGACCGGCTGCGGCGCGCCTTCGAGCGGGGCAGTCGCCAGCAGCTCGACCCGCGAGTGCGGCTCGTTGCCACCACACTCGAGCAGAGCCTGAAGTGGACGGGCCTGATCGCGAGCTGAGGCTGAGGTCCCT
>JAWWOJ010000314.1:0-5058 GCA_033851885.1 Frankiales bacterium
GGTCGACTGCGTCAAGCTGTACGTCGTGCCGACCGTCACCGCGACGACGATCGCGAGCGCGGCCCCGAACGGCCCGTCCCAGGAGACCAGCGGGACCAGCAGCGCGGCGGCCAGCAGCAGCTGCCACTGCTGGACGCGCCGGGTCGTAGCGGCGTGCCCGACGGCGACGAGCACCGCCGTCGAAGCGGTCTCGGTGGCCCGCAGCCAGCCGTGCAGGGCGAGCAGCCGCAGGGCCTCGTCGATGGCCGACCACTTGTCGCCGAAGAGCACATGGAGGGCCGCGGGGCCGGCGATGGCGAAGTAGCCGAGCGGTAGCGCGGTCAGCCAAGTGGTGATCTCGATCGCCTGCTGGAACGCCGGCCCGATCGACGAGGGACGCGCGCTCATCCGTGCGTAGACGGGCAGCGCCACTCGGCTCACGGCGATCCCCACGACGTACATGGGCAGTGCGGCGAGGTTGTACCCGAAGCCGTAGGCGCCCAACGCGGCTGCGCCGGACAACGCGCTGACGAGGATGTTGTCGATGTTGGCGGCGGAGGTCTCGAACAGGCTGCTGAGCAGCAGCTCTCGTCCGATCCGGAGGATCTCGCGGACCTTGGCGATGACGAGCAGGGGTCTGAAGCTCGACGGTCGGGCGGCGATGAGCCAGAGCATCCGGATCGCGTGCTGGAGCACGGCCTGGGCGACCAGCGCCATGGGGCCGACGCCGGTGGCGGCGAGGGTCAGCCCGGCTGCCGCGGAGCCGACAGCGCCGACGATGACCGCAGTCGCGGTGGTCCGGAACTGCAGGTCGCGGGCGAGCAGGGCGGCCAGCACCTCACCGGCCTGGGCGAGCGGCACGGCCAGGCCCACGACGCGTACGAGGGGTACGGCACCGGGGGCGCCCAGTGCGTCGCAGAGCGGGCCGGCGAGCAGCGCGAGAACGGCTGCCCCGGCGAACCCGAAGACCAGGGCCATCCCGACGGCCGTACGGTCGCGCCGCTCGTCGGGTCCGAGCACCTGCACGGCCTGGCCGAGGCCGGCGTAGGTCAGCGAGTTCGCGATCTGCACGCAGAAGAAGGCGATGGCGGCGAGCCCGAACTCGGCGGGCGAGAGGACGCCGGCGAGGGTGAAGAACACCAGGATCTGGGACACCCGGCTGCTGACCTCGCCGGCCACGCTCCAGACGCCGCCCCGAGCGGCCGCGCGTCCGAGGTCGACCTCGCCGGGGACGTCGGTCATGCGGGTCTCACCGCACGAGCTCGTAGACCCTGGCGGTCGGGCGGTCATAGACGAGCCGGAAGCGCGGGGACCTGGCGATCTCGCCCTCGAACGCCCGCAGCGCGTACTTGGGATAGAGCTGGTAGTCGCGGGCCCAGTGCTCGGAACCGCGCGAGAACACGAGGTAGCCGTTCTGCGTGCCGCTGCTGCCACGGATCTTCGTCGCCACGAAGTCCACGTCCTGCGGGCCCGGGAACAGCAACGGATGCTCCACGCCGAAGCGGTCGTAGGAGAGCGCCGGGATGCCGATGCCGGCCCGGAAGTACAGCGGCCCGTAGCGGTCCGGGAAGTTGGGTGCCATCAGCAACGTGACCGAGTCGGGCTGCACCTTGGAGGGATCGGAGAGGAAGGCGGCCGCGCCGATCTCGCCCGGCGAGAGCATCGTGAGGTCCTCGTGGCCGAAGTAGAACACGATGAACGCGAACCCGAACCACGCCGTCGCGGCGATCGGCGCCCACACCGCTCGGCCGGCCCGCCGGACGTTGTCCGGCGAGATCGCCCAGCAGGCTCCGGCGCAGGCCCACGGCAGGGCGTAGAGCATGACGCGCAACCGGGCCTCGCCGCCGTAGCTCTGGCCGGCGAGCATCCCGGGCGAGGCGAAGGTCAGGATCGCGAGCACGACGGCCCCGCGGACATAGCCCGCCCGGGCCCGGCGGATCACCCCGACCAGCGCCAGCACGAAGACGCTGACGAAACTGAGCCCGGCGATGATCGTGACGAGCCGGGCCTCCAGGATCGGCGTGCCGTCGACGTTCTTCTGGGTGGCGTTGGCGAGCGGGTCGGGCGCGGAGAGCAGCCCGAAGGTGTTGATGACGTAGTCGAGGTTGGGCACCAGGTAGCCGATCGTCATCACCGCCGCCCCGATCGCGAGCCACCACGGGCGGAGGTAGCCGGCCAGCGCCAGGGCGCTCAGCTGGAGGAGCAAGACGTACGGCGTGAGCTGGTGGCTCGCGGCCAGCACCACGTCCAGGAGGAGGATCAGCCCCGCGATCTGCAGCCGGTGACCCGTCTCGGGGAACGGCGCTTCGTCACGTGAGGGCACGCGCACCCGGGCGATCCGCCGCACCCGCTTCTCCACCCAGCCACCGAAGCGGTTGGACGGACCTTGCAGCGAGACCAGGACGAGCAGCAGGACACCCAGCATCAGGACGTAGCCGAAGGCCTGTGGCGAGAAGTAGCCCTGGCCGATCCAGTTGCCGGCCGTGAACAGCAGCACTGCCAGCCACGCGGTGCGCGTGGAGCGCGTGACCGCCTGCACGCAGCACCACACGAGCAGCGCGTCGATGGTCGCGAAGAACGGCTCGGCCCAGGCGGCGTAGCTGGTGGGGTCGGGCAGGTCGGCGAGCCGGGAGAAGAACGCGGCCACCGAGAAGAAGCCCGGCCAGCGGTGGTAGATGTCGATGCGGCTGTCGACGCTGCCGTAGCGCTCGATGTACTCCACGATCCCGACGTGCTTGTAGACCGAGGTGCCGCGAGGCACCGGCTCGATGGCCGGCGCCGTGCCGTAGAGCAGCAGGATCAGGACGCCCGTGTGGGCCACGAGCGCGAGGTGCCGCAGTCGCGTCCGCTGCGTGAGCACCGTGGCGCTGAGCAGGACGGCGACGACCGCGAGCCAGTACTCCGCCGGGAACTCGGTCAGCAGGCCCCAGGGGCTGAGGTCGTCCGGGTGCATCGTCGCGATGGTGGCGACCCAGAGCAGCAGCGCGACGGCGGGGACGGCCCACCGGCCCCACTCGCGCCGGCGCACCGCCGGCAGTGCCGCAGCGGACCCGCTCCCGGAGCGCGGGTCCCGTCGAGGCACCCTCGCGGACGTGGCCGTCACTGCAGGTGCCGGGCCTCGGCGTGCCGGATGCCGGTGAGCGTGACGAAGGTGCCGCCCACGCCGAAGCTGGCCAGGGCGAGGCCGATCAGCTGCGGATGCCAGAGGCCCGTCTCGACCATCACCAGCGCGAGGCCGCCCTCGAGGGCCAGGCTCGCGCAGATGTCGATCGCGATCAGCGTGGGCAGATCGACGCGCAGCCGGGCCGCGAAGGGGAAGCCGGGCAGCAGCAGCATGGTCAGCAGGACGAACGGCGCCCGGACGGCGGGCGGGGCGGCCGCTGCGCTGAGGAGCACGGCGACGATGCCGAGGGCGGCCACGGCCGTGCCCAGTCGCGACCTCTGCAGGGCCGTCACCGGCGGCAGGACCTCGGGTCCCACGAGGCCCGCTCCTCTCGGTCGGTCAGGCGGGCGCTCGGGGGAGCGACGGCCGCTGACGGGTACAGGGTTCCATGTTCCCACAGCGCACGGTGCGGACGGTGGTCGCGCGAGCCTGGTGATGGTGCGCGTCCGGATGCGGTAGACAGGTTTGTGCGTCACCCGAAGGGGGGATGCGCTGCGTAATTTGCGTTGACACAGGGTAATGGTGGACACACTCGTCAGGCGCTCCAGGTGCGGCGCGACAGGGGGGCTGCAGATGGCCGGCCGCGTGATGCGCTCCGTCATGGACCCGGTGCGCCCGCGTGCCCTGGTCGCGGCCGGGATCTGCCTCGTGCTCGTGGTCACCGGGTGTTCCGGCAAGGGCAAGTCCCCGTCACACCCGACCCCGCAGGCCCTCACGGCCACTTCGCCGTACGAGCAGGCCGTGGTCGACTCGGGCGCCACCGCGCTGTGGTCGTTCCGGGACGCCACCGGGCTGTCGTCGCGCGACGAGATCGCCGACCTGACCGCCGGCCAGGGCGCCGGCACCGTGATCGGCGGCACGATCGCCCAGACCACCGGCCCGGAGGGCACCATCGCCGCCCGCTTCCTGCGCAGCGGGCGGGTGGTCACCCCCGTGACGAGCGGGCTCAGCAGCAGCACCCCGTTCAGCATCGAGCTCGACCTTCGGGCCGACATGTGCGTGAGCGCCTGGGGCCGGGTGCTGGGCACCACGAGCCTGCCCACGACCGGGCGCGAGGGCTTCGAGCTGCTGCACTTCCCGAAGCAGTTCACGGTCAGCCCGTGCCGCTTCGGGGTCGAGTTCTGGCACCTGAACCACTACGTCGGCGGCTGCCACCCGAAGGCCGCGCCGGTGGTCGGTGCCTGGACGCACTGGGCCATCGTCTACGCGAGCGGACGCGTGACCTGCTACGCCAACGGTGCCCTCATCGAGTCCAGTGCGCTGACGGGCACCAAGGTCTTCCGGCAGCTCGGGCCGCTCGGTCTCGGGGGCTCCGGCTCAGGCTTCCAGGGCCCGCTCGACGGGGCCAGCATCGGCGAGGTCGCGTTCTACCGCCGGGCGCTGAGCAGGGCCGAGGTCATCGCGCACGCCGGCCTGTCGAAACTGCCTCCGACGGCCACTCCCGGCCCGAGCGCATCCTGAGCAGGCCCGCAGCGTGACCGTGTACGCTCGTCCGCGGTTCGCCGCCCCTTTAGCTCAGTCGGCAGAGCGTCTCCATGGTAAGGAGAAGGTCTACGGTTCGATTCCGTAAAGGGGCTCTCCTGCAAGTGCTCGTCCAGGCGGTGTAGCTCAGTCGGTAGAGCAAACGACTCATAATCGTTGTGTCACCGGTTCAAGTCCGGTCATCGCTACCCGAGCTCCGGGCTCACGGCTTTGTCCGCTAGCCTGGAGTGGTTCGTAGTCTTCTCCTGAATGAAAGTGCAGGCACCATCGCATGGCCGCCACCGACGTCCGTCCGAAGATC
Source organism: Frankiales bacterium (assembly GCA_033851885.1). Lineage (GTDB taxonomy): Bacteria > Actinomycetota > Actinomycetes > Mycobacteriales > SCTD01 > RYN-111. The sequence continues at coordinate 4,926 of JAWWOJ010000314.1, forward strand.
ACGCTGGCCTGCCAGGAGTGCAAGCACCGCAACTACATCACCAAGAAGAACCGCCGCAACGACCCCGACCGGCTCGAGCTGCAGAAGTTCTGCCCCAACTGCCGCAAGCACACGGAGCACAAGGAGACGCGCT
>JAWWOJ010000405.1:0-3032 GCA_033851885.1 Frankiales bacterium
ATGCCGATCTCCTCGCGCGACCGCGCGAACTCATAGGCGACCAGGCCCGTGACGACCACGACGACGGTCGGGCCGATGGGCAGCGCGTTCGCCGGGACGTCGAGCCAGTCGAAGAGCAGGCAGCCGATCAGCACGACGGCGAGCTGCAGCAGGCCGCGCCGGCTGAGCATCAGGCCACCGAACAGCAAGGACAGCGCGAGCAGGGACGGGGGCCAGACGTTGCGCGACGAGACGGCCCCCATCGCGGTGACCAGCAGCGCGAAGACGACGAGTGCCAGGGTGCCGAACTGCTCAGGTGGAGGCTCGCGACGGAGCCGCGTCATGTTGGTCGGGAGCCAGGTCAGGGCTCGGACGAGGGAGCCGCTGGGCCCCCTCGCCGGGTCATCTGCGGCCGACGTCATCGTGACGAGGCTAGCGAACCTCTGGACGCATCTGTCCCTTTGGAGCGGAGATCCTGTGACCGGCCACCGTCACGGCTCGAGCTGGTCCGTCGGGCACCAGAAGAGGTTGCGGCCCGCCATCAGCTCGGTGCGGACCTCGGTGCCGCAGAGCCGGCAGGGCAGGCCCGCGCGGCGGTAGACGTAGTGGGCGTCCTCACGACGCACGGGAGCCCGCGCTCCGGTGGTGACGATCCGCCCGGTCTTCACGCCCGCACGCATGAGCGCGCGCAGGTCGGCCCACATCGCGTCCCACGTCTCCCGCGGCACGTCGCGCCCGGGCGTGAACGGCGACAGCCGCGCACGGAACAGCAGCTCGGCCCGATAGACGTTGCCGACGCCCGCCAGCACGGTCTGGTCCATGAGCAGCTGGCCGATGGAGGTCCTCGACCGCGAGAGCCGCTGCCAGGCCAGCTCGCCGTCGTCGGTGCGCCGCAACGGGTCCGGTCCGAGCCGGGCCAGCACCGCCTTGTGGTCGGCCCGGGTGTGCACCTCACAGGCTGTCGGCCCGCGCAGGTCCAGCCACGCGTCCCCGGCGGTCATGCGCAGTCGCAGCTGCCCGCGCACCTCGGGCGGAGCGCCTGACCCGACGGCCCACTTCCCGTACAGCCCGAGGTGGACGTGCAGCGAGAGGTCGCCCTCGAACAGGTACCAGAGGTGCTTGCCGTAGGGCTCGATCCGCGTGCAGGTCCGGCCGCTCAGCAGCGCCGCCCCATCGGCGAACTTGCCCTGCGGACTGGCCAGCGACACGGCCTTTCCGACCAGCAGCGGGCGGTGGTCGCGGGCCAGCCGGTGGATCGTGTGGCCTTCAGGCACCCTCGTAGTCCGTCAGCATCTGGATCCGGCGCTCGTGCCGCGGGTCCTCGCTGAACGGCGTCTCGAGGAAGGTCACGACGAGCCCCAGAGCGGTCTCCAGGTCGTGCATCCGGGCACCCACGCTGACGAGGTTCGCGTCGTTGTGCTGCCGCGCCAGCTGGGCGGTCTCGACGCTGTGGGCCAGCGCGCAGCGCGCCCCTCGAACCTTGTTCGCCGCGATCTGCTCGCCGTTGCCGGAGCCGCCGACGACGACGCCGAGGGAGCCCGGGTCGGCCACGGTCGCCTCGGCCGCCGCGAAGCAGTACGGCGGGTAGTCGTCGACCGCGTCGTACGCTGCCGGCCCGTGGTCGACGGGCTCGTGACCGAGGCTGGTCAGCCGCTCCTTGAGGGCCTCCTTCAGCTCGAAGCCGGCATGGTCACAACCGAGGTGGACGCGCATGGGTGCAGATGATGCCGTCCTCGGTGTCGACGGCTGCCCCGGGGGTTGGGTCGGGGCCCTCGTCCGAGGCTCGGCCGTCGACTGGTACGTCGGTCAGCTGCCGGAGCTGCTGGCGGTGCCGGCCGCGGTGGTGGCCGTCGACATCCCGCTCGCTCTGCCGGTTGACGGGACCCGACGGGCCTGCGAGCTTCTGGCGAAGGTGCGGCTCGGCCGGCAGCGGTCGTCGGTGTTCTTCGCGCCGCCGGCCGCGGTACTGGCTGCCGGGTCGCACACCGAGGCGTCCGTCCTGGCCCGGGCCGCCGGCTCGGTCGGGGTGTCGATCCAGACCTGGCACATCATGCCGAAGATCGCGCAGGCACTGGCCTGCGGCGACCCGCGGATGGTCGAGGCGCATCCCGAACTGAGCTTCCGGGCGATGGGCGCCGTCACGGCATCGAAGCGGACGGCAGCCGGTCAGGCCGAGCGCCGCGCCCTGCTCGGCGGCCCGGCGCTGCCCAGGATCGCCCCCGTGAACGACTGTCTCGACGCGCTCGCGTGCGCCTGGACCGCCCGGCGCTGGCGGGACGGGACCGCGGAGGTTCTCGGTGAGGAGGTCCTGGACGGCCGGGTCAGCCGCATCGTGATCTAGAGCTGGGGACCCTCGGTGCGGGTGCGCTTGAGCTCGTAGAAGTACGGATAGGCCGCCAGGTCGCGCGCGGCGTCCCAGAGCCGGCCGGCCTGCTCACCCATCGGCACCCGGCTGATGACCGGTCCGAAGAAGGCGACGCCGTCGACGTGGATCACCGGGGTGCCGACCTCCATGCCGACCGGCCCCATGCCGCGGGCGTGCGAGGCGCGCAGCCTGTCGTCCCATTCGGTCGTGCCGGCCGCGGCTGCCAGGTCGACGGGCAGGCCGGCCTCCTCGAGGGAGTCGGTGAGCAGCGCGGGGTCGTCGAGCTCGACCTTCTCGTGGTGCAGGCGCCTGCCCATCGCCGTGTAGAGCGGCAGCAGGTCGTCGGTCTTCTCGGCCGCGGCCGTCAGGACGCGCACCGGGCCCCACGCCTTGATCATCGCCTCGGCGTATTTCTCGCCGAGGTCGCGCCCCTCGTTGAGGACGGCGAGCGACATCACGTCCCAGCACACGTCGAGGTCCCGCACCTTCTGGACCTCGAGGACCCAACGGGAGGTCAGCCAGGCCCAGGGGCAGAGCGGGTCGAACCAGAAGTCCACCTTCGTCATGGGACAAACGTACCCCGATCCTTGCGCATGCAACTTCGCGGGCAGGCAGCGCCGACGTGGAAAGATGCCCCGATGAGCGAGAACAACCTGCACCGGGACGAGGCGGCCGCGCGCGCCCGGCT
>JAWWOJ010000431.1:0-7536 GCA_033851885.1 Frankiales bacterium
CCGGGTGCGCTCGTGTTCAGGTCCGGCCGGTTCGCCGTCGGTCGTGGAGGCCCGCTTCGTCGCCCCGGGCGGCGGCACCTGGTCGGCATCGCTGCACGCCGACGGCACCGAGGTCGCGTCGATCGCAGGTCTCCCGCTGCTCTTCCCGATGGCGCCGTTCCAGGGCATCGACGTCGGCGCCGACCGCGGCTCGCCGGTGGTGTGGGGGCGGGGATCCTTCGCGTACGACGGACAGCTCACGTCGGTCACCTACGCACCCGGCGACCACGCGCCGGACTCCCCCGCGACGCTGGTCGACGTGCTTCGGCAGCTGGGCCTGAAGTACGAGTGATCACGGTCCCGGGTGGCACCTTCGCTACTCCCCGGTGGCGCCGTCGATCCGCTCGCGGATCAGGTCGGCGTGGCCGTTGTGCCGGGCGTACTCCTCGATGAGGTGCACGAGCACCCATCGCAACGAGACCTCCTCGCCCCGTCGGTGTCCGACGTCGTCCAGCGAGGCATGCGCGTCCAGGACGTCGTCGCCGTGGGCGCACTCGGCCTCCCACGCGGCGAACGCCTCCTCGACGGAGGCCTCGTCCACATCGTCGAACTCGCCGTCCGGGTGGGTGTCGTCGTAGAACAGGCCGGCCACGGTCTGCTCCTCCATCGTCCGGCGCCACCAGCTGCGTTCGACGTCGGCGCAGTGCCGCACCAGCCCGAGGAGCGACAGCGAGGACGGCGGTACGGAGCGGATCCGCAGCTGGTCGTCGGTGAGTCCCTCGCACTTCAGCCGCAGCGTGTCACGGTGGTAGACGAGCCAGGAGACGAGCATCGCCCGCTCGTCTCCGAGGAAGGGCGGATCCACACGATCGGTCATGCCTGAGCAGCTCTTGCGATGATGTCGGTGAACGCGGTGGAGCGGCCGAGGGTGCCGAAGGCGCTTCCCCAATCGCCCTGGAGGCGGGAGGCGATGAAGGCGTCGGACACGAAGTCCGGCGCGTGCCGCACCAGCAGGGAGGCCTGCAGGGTCATGGCAAGTCGCTCGACGAGCCGGCGGGCACTCACCTCGTCGGCGTCGCCGAGGTCCTTCGACAGGTCGCTCACCGCAGCGGTGATGCGGGCGTCATCGGCCAGCTCGATCTCGGCGAACAACGCCTCCACCGACTCGGGCTCCCGGGCCATCGCGCGCAGCACGTCGAGGGCGTTGACGTTGCCGCTGCCCTCCCAGACCGAGTTGAGCGGCGCCTCACGGTAGAGCCGCGGCATGCCGGACTCCTCGACGTAGCCGTTGCCCCCCAGGCACTCCAGGGCCTCGCCGGCATAGACCGGGCAGCGCTTCGTGACCCAGTACTTCCCGACGGCCACGGCCAGGCGCTTGAAGGCCGCCTCGTCTCGGTCGACCGCGCCGGCGAGCCGGAGCATGAGGGTCGTCGCGGCCTCCGACTCGAGCGCGAGGTCGGCGAGGACGTTCTGCATCGCGGGCTTGTCGACGAGCAGTCCGCCGAAGGCGCTGCGGTGCTTCGCGTGGTGGATGGCCTGCGACAGCGCCTGTCGCATCAGGGAGGCGCTGCCGATGACGCAGTCGAGCCGGGTCATGCCGACCATCTCGATGATGGTGCGGACCCCGCGACCCTCCTCGCCGACGAGCCAGGCGACGGTGTTGTCGAACTCGGGCTCGGAGCTGGCGTTGGAGCGGTTGCCGAGCTTGTCCTTCAGCCGCTGGATCCGGAAGGTGTTGCGGGAGCCGTCCGGCAGGATCCGCGGCACCAAGAAGCAGGACAGGCCGCCCGGCGCCTGGGCGAGCACGAGGAACAGGTCGCACATGGGGGCGCTCGTGAACCACTTGTGGCCCGTGAGTCGCCACGTGTCGCCGTCGCGCACGGCTGCGGTCGTGTTGGTCCGGACGTCGGAGCCGCCCTGCTTCTCGGTCATCCCCATACCGGCTAGCAGTCCGGCCTTCGACGTCGGGACGCGCAGTCCGGGGTCGTAGGTCCGTGACTGCAGCAGGGGTTCGTAGAGCGCAGCCAGGTCGGGCTGCATCCGCAGCGCCGGGATGACGGCGGACGTCATCGAGATCGGGCAGCCGTGACCGCCCTCGACCTGCGACCAGGTGTAGAAGCCGGCGGCCCGCGCCACGTGAGCCCCCGGTGCACCGCTCCACGGAGCGGCCAGGCCCTCGCCCACCGCGACCTCCATGAGCTGGTGCCAGGCCGGATGGAACTCGACCTCGTCGATCCGGTGGCCATAACGGTCGTGCGTGACGAGGACCGGCTCGTTCACGTTCGCCTGGACGCCCCAGGCCTGCGCCTGCGCCGTACCCGCCCGCCGGCCTAGGCGGTGCAGGTCCTCGGCGTACCAGCCGGCACCCTCGCGCTCGAGGCCGCTGAGCAGCGCCACGTCCTGCGCCACGTCGTGACCCACGAGCGGCGGAGCCTGGTTGGTGACATCGTGCGTGACTGCCATAGGACCATCATCCACGCTGACCATCGGTTGCCGCGAGCCCCTGCAGCAGCAGGGCCTCCGCCAGGCACGCCTTCTGCCACATCGACAGGTCGAGGCTCTCGTCGATTCCGTGCCAGCGCGAGGCCGGGTCTCCGACGCCGGTGACGAGGACGGTCGCGCCCGGGTAGGTCCGCGCGAACTCGGCGATGAACGGGATGGACCCGCCGATGCCGGTCTCCACGGCGGTGTTGCCGTAGGCCTCACCGAAGGCCTGGCGGGCCAGGTCGTAGACGGCGCCGGTCGTCTCCAGGGCAAACGGGTCGCCCGCGCTGCCCTCGGTCACGCTGATCTCCGCACCCCACTCGACCCGCGACTCGAGGTGCCGCGTCAGGGCCTTCATCGCCGAGGAGGCGTCGTCGCCGGGCGCGATCCGGAGGCTGACCTTCGCCCTTGCCCTGGGGAGGAGCACGTTCGAGGCCTGCGCGGTCGAGGGCGCGTCGATGCCGAGCACCGAGACAGCGGGCTTGTCCCACAGCCGGTCGACGATCGAGCCGCAGCCCAGCAGTTGGGCCGCCGGGATCAGGGTCGTGTCCGCGCGGTAGACCGCCTCGTCGATGTCCGGGGCGCTCGAACTCCCGACGTGCAGGCCCTCGATCGCGACGCCGCCGTCCTCGTCGTGCAACGTCGCGAGCAGCCGGCACAGCACCGTGAGGGCGTCACCCGCCGGGCCGCCGAACATGCCCGAGTGCACCGGGCGCTCCAGCAGCCGGATCTCGACATAGACGTCGACCAGCCCGCGGAGGCTGGTGGTGAAGGCGGGTACGTCGACGGCGGCGTTGGCCGAGTCCGCGATCACGATCACGTCGGACCGCAGCGCGTCCCTGTGCTCCGCGAGCAGCCGGGTGAGAGTCGGCGAGCCGATCTCCTCCTCGCCCTCGATGAACAGCACGACGCCGACCGGCGGGGTCCCGCCGAACGCCCGCAGCACCGCGAGGTGCAGCATGACGCCCGCCTTGTCGTCGGCGGCACCCCGGCCGTAGAGCCGGCCATCGCGGCGGGTCGGCTCGAACGGCGGGCTCGTCCACTCCTCCAGCGGTCCGGTCGGCTGCACGTCGGCGTGCGCATAGAGCAGCACCGTCGGCCTGCCCGCTGGCGCCGGCCAGTGAGCGATGAGCGCGGGATGCCCGCCGGCCGCCACGACGTCGAGGCTCGCGGCACCCGCGGCACGAGCGAGCTCGGCGACCCGGTCGATCGCCGCCCGCACATCGCCCTCATGCTCCGGCTCGGAGCTGATCGACGGGATCCGGGCGAGCGCCTCGAGGTCGGCGAGGCAGCCGTCGTGGACGTCCGCGAGGGCGGCGCGCAGGTCGGTCATGACCTCCACGCTAAGACCTGAGAGGGTCCTGCCATGGAGCTCAGCGCGCGGGGTCTCGTCTTCGACGTCGACGTCACCGGTCCGGAGGACGCTCCGGCCGTCCTCCTGCTCCACGGCTTCCCGCAGACCGCGCACAGCTGGCGGCACGTCGTGCCGCACCTCCGGGGGTACCGGACGATCGCGCCCGACCAGCGCGGCTACTCCCCCGGTGCCCGACCGGCGGAGGTCGAGGCCTATCGCGTGCCGGAGCTCGCCCGGGACGCCCTCGCGATCCTCGACGCGCTCGGCATCGGACAGGCGCACGTGGTCGGCCACGACTGGGGTGCGGCAGTCGCCTGGCAGCTCGGGTCCCGGCACCCCGAGCGGCTGCGGACCCTGAGCATCGTCTCCGTCCCGCACCCGCGAGCCTTCATCGAGGCGCTCCGCACCGACGACGATCAACGGCAGAAGTCGCTCTACATGCGCGACTTCGCGCGACCCGGCTACGCCGACGAGCTGCTGGCGGACGGTGCTGCCGGCTTGCGCGGCCTGTTCGGCGGCCTGCCCGAGGTCGACGTCGACCACGTCGTCGCGAGGGCCCAGGAACCGGGAGCGCTCGCGGCCTGGCTGCGCTGGTACGCCGCGCAACGGCTCGAGGACATCGCCGACACGCCGGCTGTCGCCGTACCGACCCTGTTTGCCTGGTCGGACGGGGACGTGGCGCTCGGACGCACCGCCGCCGAGGGCACCGCGGCGTGGGTGACGGGTCCCTACCGGTTCGAGGTCCTGAGGGGCGTCTCCCATTGGGTCCCTGAGCAGGCCGCCGACCAACTGAGCCGGCTGCTCAACGAGCACCTCCAGGACCGGTGAGCGGCAAGCCCCCGTACGGTCGTGCCCGTGGAACCACTGCTGGAGATCTACCGTGCCGCTCAGGCCACCCGAGGCCGGCGGCCGTCAGCGCAACGGCTGGCGCGGGTCCGCGAGAAGCTCGACGAGGGCCTGGTGGTCGTGGACGACGAGCTCCGGGGCTTCGCCCTGGGGGAGCCGGGTCGCGAGGACGACGGCGCCGGGGAGCCGGTTGCGGGGCTGCTGCACGTCAGCATGGTGTTCGTCCACCCCGACGCACAGCGCCAGGGTCTCGGCCTCCAGCTCGTCGAGGCGCTTGCCGACGAGGCCTGGGACCTCGGCTATCGACGGGTGTCGGTGTGGTCCACCACTCCCGAGTTCTACGAGGCCTGCGGCCTCGAGCGCACCGGGCGGACGCAGCAGGTCCAGGCGGGTACGGCGGTGCAGCTGATCGCTGAGCTGGAGGCGCCGCTGCGCGAGGTGGTGGTGAACGACAGTGCGATCCGGCTCGGTCAGCTCCTCAAGCTGGCGGAGCTGGTGGAGACCGGCTCGGAGGCCAAGGAGCTGCTGGCCACCGGCACCGTCGAGGTCAACGGCGAGCAGGAGGTACGGCGGGGCCGGCAGCTGCAGGACGGGGACGAGGTGCGGGCCGCGGACCGGGCTGTGCTGGTCCGGCTCAGCCCGCCCGACGCCTGATCGCGACCCTTTTCACAGCAGCGTCAGGTCCTCCGCCTCGAGCCGTCCGGTGAGCAGCTTCTCCAGCTCCGCCTCGCCGGGCAGGTCCTCGTGGAGATCCTCCTTGCCGGTGCGAACGTAGAGGAACACCCCGCTCACGCACTCGGGCGCGACCCCGACCAGCCGGGCCCACGCCAGGCGGTAGACGGCGAGCTGCACCGGGTCGGCGCTCTCCCGCCCGGTCTTCCAGTCGACGACCTGCCAGCGACCGTCGCCGAGGTCGTAGACGGCGTCGATGCGCCCCCGGACGACGCGGCCCGCCAGCGGGAGCGAGAACGGCGCCTCGACGGCGTACGGCTTGCGCCCCGACCAGGGCCCGGCCTGGAACGCCTCCTGGAGTGCCTGCAGGTCCTCGTCGGTCCCGAGCTCGTCGTCCTCGGCGCCGGGCAGCTCGTCGGGGTCGAGCAGCGGCCGCTCCTCGAACAGCGTCTCGACCCACGCGTGGAAGCGGGTGCCGCGGCGGGCCGCCGGAGCCGGCGGGCGCGGCATCGGCCGCGCCAGCTCGCGCGCGAACGCCTCCGCGTCCTGGTGCAGCCGCATCAGCTGCGACGCCGACAGCGAGGAGGGCAGCCGCACCGTGCGGACGGCGCCGCGGGCCGCCCGCTCCTCGTCGAGCAGCAGCCTGGCCTCCTTGTCGAGCCGGTCGAGCTCCTCGCGCTCCCGGGCCGTGAGCCCGGCATCGTCGTCGAGCGGCACGCCGGCGGCCAGCGACTGGAGGTCGGCCCTGACCTGCCCGGCCGCGGAGCGCCGCCGTCGCAGCGCCTCGGGCTCGTAGGGCGCGGGCCAGACGAACGTCGGCCGCTCTGCCAGGGCGGGGTTGCCGTCGTCGTCGGACGGCGGTGCAGCCCAACCGTCGACGACGCCGTGCCCGGCCTCGGCGTGCTCCTTCAGCGACTCGAGGAACGGCGAGGGGCCGCGCCGCTTCTTCTGCGTCGGGCCCCACCAGTGCGCGCTGCCGACGAGCACGTGCCGCGCCCGGGTGAACGCGACGTAGCCGAGCCGGCGCTCCTCCCGCTCCAGGTGCTCGCGGCAGGTCGACTCGTAGTCGGCCAGCGCCTCCTTCGTCAGCTGCTCGTCGAGCACCGGCAGGTCGTGGGCGTCACCTCGCAGCGGGGCGGGCAGCACGCTCGCGGTGGTCGGCCAGCGTCCCTTGAGCACGTCCGCCGGGAACACCCCCTTGGTGAGGTCGGGGCACACCACGACGTCCCACTCGAGGCCCTTGGACTTGTGGGCGGTCATCAGCTGCACCGCGTCGCTGCCGCTCGGAGCGATCGTGTCGAGACCGCGCTCGTGCTCGTCGGCGGCCCGGAGGAAGGCCAGGAACGACGTCAGGGAGGTCTCGCCGTCGAGGTCGGCGAAGCCGGCCACCACGTCGAGGAAGGCCGACAGCGACTCCCTGCGTCGGGCCGCCACCGCGTCGGGGGACGCGGCCAGCTCGACGTCGAGGCCACTGACCTCGACCACCCGGTGGACGAGGTCCAGGAGGGGCTCGCCACGGTGCCGGCGCAGCGACCGCAGCTCGGCCCCGAGCGCCGTCACACGGTGCACCCCGTCGAGCGACCACCCCTTGTGCCCGGGCCGGTCGAGGACGTCTGCCAGCGACACCACGTCGCAGGGGTCGATGCCGGCCACGGCCTCCTCGAGTGCCGTGTCGTCGACGTCGAGGTCGGTCTCGTCGACCTCGGGAGGGTCCTGTTCGTCGAGCCGCGGGTCGAGCACCCCGCTGCGCAGCAGCTCCTTGCCGCGGCGCCCGAGCTGCGCCAGGTCGCGCACACCGAGGCGCCAGCGCGGACCCGTCAGCAGCCGGAGGAGCGCGGCGTTGGCGGTCGGCTCCTCGATGACCTCGAGCGTCGCAACGACGTCGGCGACCTCGGGCAGCTGCAGCAGGCCTCCGAGCCCGACGACCTCGACCGGGATGCCACGCGCGACGAGCGTCGCATGCAGGTCGCCGAAGTCCCGACGCGCGCGGACCAGCACCGCGATCTCCCGCCACGGCGTCCCGGCGGCGCTCGCGGCGCCGACCTGGTCCGCGACCCACGCCAGCTCGTCGCTCCACGACTCTCGCAGCGAGACCCTCGTGTCGCCGAGTGCCGCCTTGGCCTCCGGTGCCCGCAGCTCCACGACCCGGTGCTTGGCCCGCAACGCCTCGGCGACCTGGTTGGCGAGCTGGAGCAACCTGC
>JAWWOJ010000464.1:0-3088 GCA_033851885.1 Frankiales bacterium
AGCGCGTAGTACTCGCACTGGATCGGGATGAGCACCTCGCTGGTCGCCACCATGGCGTTGACGGTGAGCAGCCCGAGCGACGGCGGGCAGTCGATGATGACGTAGTCGAGATCGGCGCCCTCGGCGGCGCAGTAGGCCGCGACCGCGCGCTGCAGCCGGTACTCGCGCGCGACCATCGGCACCAGCTCCAGCTCCGCGCCGGCGAGGTCGAGGGTCGCGGGTACGACCCGCAGCCGCGGCACATCGGCGGCCTGCTGGACCGCCTGCGCCATCGGCAGCGAGTCGATGAGGACGGCGTAGACGTCGGGAGTCCCGGTGTGGTGCGGCACCCCGAGCGCGGTGGACGCATTGCCCTGCGGGTCGAGGTCGACGACCAGGACCTCCGCCCCGTGCATCGCCAGGGCCACCGCGAGGTTGACGGCGGAGGTCGTCTTGCCGACGCCGCCCTTCTGGTTCGACACCGTGATGACCCGGCGCCGGGCCGGCCGGGGGAACGTCTCCGCACCGGATCGGATCCTGACCGCCGCCATCGCCTGCTCGCCGATGGGGGTCGACGCGTCGGACTCGCGCAGGTGCTCGCGCAACCGGTCGGCGGGGTTGCCGTCGGGTGTGGTCACCGGCGTCCCTTCCTGGTGGGCGGGGTGGGAGAGGTCCCAGCCTCCACCACGACCACCCGGCCGTGGGTACCGAGGTCCTCGGAGCCGACCTCGACCACGCAGGACGAGTGCGCACCCAGCCGTCGCAGCGCGGGACCGGCAGCCGCCAGCTCGTCGGCGGCCTTCGAGCCCTTCATCGCCAGCAGCCGACCACCGGGAGGCAGCAGCGGCAGCGCCCAGCCGGCCAGCCGGTCGACCGGCGCGACCGCCCGCGCCGTGACGACGTCGACGAGCATCGTGCCGTGCAGGTCCTCGGCGCGCGCCCGGCGTACCACGGTGTTGCGCAGCCCCAGCGTTTCGACCGCTTCCGTCAGGAAGGTGGCGCGGCGCAGCAACGGCTCGACCAGGACGACCTGGACCTCGGGGCGCAGGAGCGCGAGGACCAGGCCCGGCAACCCGGCGCCGGAGCCGAGGTCGAGGACGACCTGGCCGTCGTCGACCAGGTCGCTGACACCCGCGCAGTTGAGCAGGTGCCGCTCCCACAGCCGCGGCGTCTCGCGTGGCCCGATCAGCCCGCGCTCGACACCTGGCCCGGCGAGGAGCGCGGCGTAGGCCTCGACCTGCGCGAGCGCCGCACCGAAGACAGGAGCGGCAGCGACCGTCGCGGTCACTCCGGTACGACGACCACGCGGCGCTCGGGCTCGACGCCCTCGGACTCCGACGTCACGCCCTCGACGGCGGCGACCGCGTCGTGCACGACCTTGCGCTCGAACGGCGTCATCGGTGCGAGCTTCACCGGCTGCTTGTCCTCGAGCGCGCGCTGCGACGCCCGGGTGCCGATCTCGGTGAGCTCGACCTTGCGGCGCGCCCGGTAACCGCCGATGTCGAGCATCAGCCGGCTGCGGACGCCGGTCTGCTGCACCACGGCGAGCCGGGTCAGCTCCTGCAGTGCCTCCAGGGTCTGGCCGTTCGGGCCGACCAGCGCGTCGAGCCCGTCGCCGACGATCGCGACGACGGCTCGGGTGCCTTCGACGTCCATGTCGATGTCGCCGTCGACGTCGGCGATGTCGAGCAGCCGCTCGAGGTAGTCGCCGGCGATGTCGCCCTCCTGCACCAGCAGGTCCTGATCGGTCTCGTTCTGAGTGTCGTTCTGCGTCTCGGTCACGTCGCGTCGTCCTTCAACAGAGGGGTACGTCGGGAAGGGCTGTGGTGCCGGCCGCGCTAGCGCCGGCCGCCCTTGCGGTTCTTGTTCTTGCGGCTGCCGGCGGCGCGGCCACTCGCTGCCTTCTTCGTCGCGACGGCGGTCGGCGCGGAGGCCGTCTGGACCTGCGGGAGGCCGTCGCCCGTCGGGCCGTCGCCCTCACCCCGGTCACCCTTGTCGCCCTGGTCGCCCTTGCCCTTGGGATCCGGACCCTTCCCGCCCTTGGGGTCGGTGCCCTTGCCCTTGGGCCCCCCGGCGGTGCCACCACCTGGGGTGACCGGCGGCATCCGCTTGATGACCCAGGCCTGCTGGCCCATCGACCAGATGTTGGTGGTGAGCCAGTACAGCAGCACCCCGACAGGGAAGTTGACGCCGGCCACGGCGAAGAACAGCGGCAGGACGTAGAGCATCGTCTTCTGGATCTGCGCCTGCTGCGGATCGGTCGAGGCGCCGGCGCGGGACATCAGCTGGCGCTGCGTCCAGAACTGGGACCCGCCCATGATCACGATCATGGTCACGCAGACGATGCGGACCACGGTGAGGTTGCCGTTCAGCAGCTCGCGGCTGAGCAGGTGCGAGCTGCTGTTGAACGACGACGCGAGCGGCGCCCCGAAGACCTTGGACTTGGCGCCCTCGGTGATCAGGCCCTTGCTGAGGCCGAACGCTGCCTTGAACTGGTCGCTGTGCGGCTTGAACTCATTCATCACCCGGAACAGCGCGATGAAGACGGGGATCTGCAGCAGCAGCGGCAGGCAGCCGGAGACCGGGTTGGTGCCGTGGTCCTTGTAGAGCTTCATGAGCTCGGTGTTGAGCGTCTCGCGGTCGCCCTTGTGCTTGGCCTGCAGTTCCTTGACCTTGGGCGCGATCTCCTGCATGCGCCGCTGGCTCTTGATCTGCTTGACGAAGATCGGGAACAGCAGGATGCGCACCGAGATGGTGAGGAAGACGATCGACAGGCCCCAGGCCCAGCCGGACCCCGAGCCGAAGACCATCGCGAGCACGTGGTGGATGCCACGCAGCACGAACGCCACGGGCGCCGCGAGGAACCCGATGCTGTTGTAGAGGCCGCTCACAGGGAGGCTCCGGAGGACGAGGGGGAACACGAGGGCACGGGGTCGAAGCCGCCGGCGTGGAAGGGGTGGCAGCGGGCGATGCGGCGTACGGCCAGCCAGCCGCCACGCAGGGCGCCGTGCCGGCGCAGCGCGACGATCGCGTACGTGCTGCAGCTCGGCTGGTAACGGCAGACGGGCCCGAAGAGCGGGCTGATGAATCGACGGTAGAAGACGATCGG